>PLTW01000007.1 GCA_003164655.1 Actinomycetota bacterium | reverse complement strand
GTACGGCTCTGCGCAGCAGGCCCGGCTGCGCGGTGGCGTGCGACTCTGACGGCGCCTCTGTGGCCATGTCTTCTCCCTCGGGCTCGGCCCGCAGCCAATTGTAGACCCTCGCGGTCGGTGCCGGTCTCGACGAAGGAGGCCGCCCGGCGGTGGCGAATGCCTGATGCGACGGATGCGCATACCCACTGGCACCTGGACGGGATCTGACCCCCCTCCTAACCGTCCGTGGCCGAGGAGGTCCCCCCCGCCTCGGCCGGCACATCCGTCGAATGTCGAGTGGGCGGGGCGGCGGCTACGCCGCCGCCCCGCCGTCGACCACCCCGCTACCGAGCCCTCGGGCTCCCGCGTCTGGCTCGCTGCCCACGCTCGCACCGAGCGCCGTTCGACGGCGGGTATCATGGCCGCATGGGCAGCGTGAGAACACCCTTTCTGAGCGCTCGCCGGGTGCGCGCGCTCGACATCACGGTGGCCGTCTGGGTCGTCTTCTGGATCGTCATCGGCGTGCTTGCCGCCGTCGAGACCCGCAGCCTGGGCACGCTGGGCGATCCGGTGGTGCGCACCGCCGACGGGTTGCAACAGACGGCCGACACCCTGAGCGGCCTGAGCAGCATCCCCTTGATCGGCGGTTCGCTCGGCAATGCCGTCAAGCAGGTCGACGCTACGGCGGCGTCGGCCAGGACCGAAGTCGCCGCCGCCAAGTCGACGATCCATCACCTCAGCCTGATCGTCGGCATCGCTCTGGCGTTGGGTCAGGCGGCGCTGGGGCTGCTGCTCTACCTGCCGCTGCGNNGGCGGCGCGAGGTCGACGACGTGCGTCGCGCCCTCGACGCCGATCCCCACGACCCCGCCCTCGGTCGCTACCTGGCGCGCCGCGCCGTGGCGGGGATGAGCTTCACCCAGGCGCGCTCCTGGGGCAGCGACCCGTGGGTCCAGGCGGAGAGCGGCGACGCCTGGCCGCTGGCCGAGCTCGAGCTGCAGCGGCTGGGCCTGCGGCGCTAGGCCACGGCCCTCCGCGGAGCCCGTCCGACGCGGGCGGCGAGGTCTAGAATCACCACGGAGCAGACGACGCCAACGCGAAGCAGGAGGCGGTCATGGGGGCACGGGTGGACATCGCCATCGTCGGCGGCGGGATCATCGGCGTCTGTGCGGCCTACGAGCTGGCCGGCGAGGGCCGGTCGGTGGCCGTGCTCGAGCGAGAAGACATCTGCGCCATCGGCGGCGCGACGCACTCCAACGCCGGCCTGATCACGCCCAGCGACGTGTACCCCCTGGCCTCGCCGGGCGCGCTCGGCAAGGGCATGCGCTGGCTGCTCGATTCGGGCAGCCCGTTTTACATCGCGCCGCAGGCCCGGCCGCGACTGGGGCGCTGGCTGTGGATGTTCAGCAGAGCCAGCGCAAAGCAGCGCGCCGAGAAGGCCATGCCCGTGCAGCGCGCCCTGCTGCGCGCCAGCGCCGACCTGTGGACCGAGATCGCCGCCGTCCCGGGCGTCGAGCTCGGCTACGAGCAGCGCGGCTGGCTGTGGTCGTTCCACGACCGGGCCGCCTGGGAGGCCGGCGTGGCCGAGGCCGCCGAGGCGGCGCGCTTCGGCGCCGCCTCGGCGGCCTGGGACGCCGGCCGCATGTTCGACGAGGTGCCCGGTCTGGCGCCCGGAGTCTGTGGCGGCGTGTTCTACCCCGAAGACGCCCACTGCGACCCGCGGCGGGCGGTCGAGGAGCTCGCCCGTCTGGCCGCCGGCAAGGGCGCCGACCTGCGCCCCCGGACCGAGGTCCTCGACATCGAGTGCAACGGGCGCCTCATCACCCGTCTGGTCACGACCCGCGGTGAGATCGTCGCCGACACGGTCGTACTGGCCGCCGGCTCCTGGTCGCCCCTGCTGGGGCGCCGCCTGCGCCTTGATCTGCCGATCGAGCCCGCCAAGGGCTACGGCGTGACGGTGCCGCGGCCCACGGCTGTGCGCGAGCTGCCCCTCTACGAGGCGGCGGGCCACGTCGCGATCACACCCATGGGTGACCGTCTGCGCCTGGCCGGCACGCTCGAGCTGGGCGGTCTCGACACGCGCATCCGCTGGAACAGGGTGGCGGCCATCAGGCGCGGAGCCGGTGAGGTACTCGCCGGCGCCGCCCAGCTCGAACCGCTCGAGCTCTGGCGCGGCCTGCGCCCCTGCACTCCCGACGGGTTGCCGATCATCGGTCGCAGCCCTCGGCACGACAATCTCATCGTGGCCGCCGGCCACTGCATGCTGGGCCTCGGCCTCGGGCCGATCACGGGCAGACTCGTTGCCCAGTTAGTCAACGGCCGGGAGCCTCAGATCGACCTCGCGCCCTTGCGGGTCGAGCGCTTCAGCGAGCTCGCCCGACCGTCCCTGCCGCGGCCGATGGTCGCCCAGCGCACCTGAGGGCGGGCCGACGGCGCTCGCCAACTTGCCCCCCGGGCGCTATAGAATAGGCGCCATTCGGCCAGCGACCTTCTGGAGGAGGGGGCCATGAAGGCCAAGCTCACGACCGTTCTTGCCGTCATGTTCGCAGTCACCATCGTGGCAGCCGTGTGGGCCGTGGCGCCGGCGGGCGCGACGCAGGTCACCGCGCGGTTCGCCGTCACCGCCGACAAGGTGCCCGAGACCAATCCCGACCTGTCGGGCACGAACCTCGTCTGGCAAGAGAAGACGGGCAGCGACTGGAAAATCTACGGCGCCACGATCGACCCCACAAGCCACATCGTCGGCCCTGTCACGCCGATCTGCATCAACCCCGGCGACCAGATCCTGCCGCGGGTCGGCGTGGGCAGTAACGGCGACGTCCTGGTGGTCTGGGAGGACCGCCGCAGCGGCAACGCCGACATCTACGGGTACGACGCCACCCAGGGCAAGGCGTTTACCGTCTGCACCGACCCCGCCCAGCAGGTCGCGCCGCGGATCTCCGGCGACTGGGTCGTCTGGCAGGACGATCGCAACGGCAACTGGGACATCTACGGCGCGATGATCGACCCCACGAC
>PLTW01000019.1 GCA_003164655.1 Actinomycetota bacterium | reverse complement strand
CGCATCTCGGCTTGCTCGGCGGCCTCACCAGGCAAGGGCGCGCCGGGTGCTGGTGCTGGGCGGCTGCCCAGGCGCCGCCATCGGCGACCTGGTGGGCGGCCAGATCCCGAGCTCAGCGAGTCCTCGCCAGCGACCGTCTTGGGCTCAGCGAGTAAGCCGTGGGCGGCGCAGCGCTGGCAGCTCCAGACGCCCGTCTCGAGGTTTACGGCAAGCGTGGCATGAGCCTGGTCGCGGGGCTGATCGTCACTGCACAGCGGACACAGCCCACGACGCTGGCGGCCACTGCCCCACAGGGGCCCGTAGCGTTGCAGGTCGGCGAGGCTCAGGCGGGTGGTCTTAGCCACGACTTTGAGGCTTGCCGTACTTGCTCAGGGCGCTCATAGCGCATCCACCTCGTCGGCGCGATCCTGATAGATGAGAAGCTGGCCGCCAAGCCCGGCCCAGCCGCACTCTTGGCAGGAGAAGGCAGTCTTCTCGAAGGTGCCGTCGACGCTGGCGACCAAACGCAGATCCTCGCCGCCGCAGGATGGGCAGAAGTGCCGTACCATCACCGGCTCTCCTTGCTCGGCTTGTTCGGTGTGGCTGCGCTGGGCATGGGCCTGGTCGTGGGCTGCAGCGACGCACACCTTTGAGGGCTTCGCGATCTTGATGACAGGCAGGTGACCCTAACGCAGCCAACAGCCGCTCTTGTCCCCAACTGTACTCCTCTTGTTGCGGCAGGAGGGGTTGCGGCGCCCGTTGTCCAGACCGACGCACAGACACGACTGCAGCGAGCAGTGCAGATCCCGTTGCGCACATTACACCCATGTGTGCCCTCAGACCCCGCTGCATGGGGCGTTGCTGCCGACGCGATGCTGCCCGGGCACTTGGCGAGAATGCACGATGGCAAGGGTAGCTCGACTGAGGCTGACGACAGTCGGCTGTCGGTAGTGGCTGGCAGAGCTGGTTAAGAATCGCCCTCTACTGCCGATATCGTTGACGATGAGGGCCACGAACCCCAAATGGCTGCGCGTGCAGCAGGCTGCGGATCTGCTCGGCGTCAGTTCGAACACTATCCGACGCTGGACCGACTTCGGTAAGCTCACCTGCCGGCGCACCCCGGGCGGTCAGCGGCGCTTCCTGCTTCACGACCTCGAGGCGGTCATGCCGGGGGAAAGCGGTCGCGGTGTTCAGGAGCTGCGACCAGACGGCGCTGAGCAGCGCTACCAGCTGTTGCTTGAGACGAGCCTCGAGCTGGCCTCGACCCTCGAGATCGGCGAAGTCCTGCAGTCGGCGGCGCGACGCTTGAGCGCCGCCCTTCAGATCCCCGACTGCGACATCTACCGACTCGACAGTGACGGGTGTCTGGTCTGCATGGCCTCGACGATCGACGGCGTCCTGGATGCCACCTGGGTGGGCCAGGAGATCTGCCTAGAGGACTGGCCCTGCAAGCGGCTCGCCGTCGAGGCGGGTCGCGCCGTCACCGTAAGCAGCCTCGACGACCCGCGGCTCAGCCAAGCCGAACGTGAGAACATGTGTCACTACGGGCAGCGCAGCTGCGTGGCGTTGCCTTTGGTGGCACGCGATAAGGTCATCGGCGTGGTCAGCCTGCTCGACCACGTTGAGCGCAAGTTCACCTCTGAGGAGATCGCGATCGCCGAAGCGGTCGCCCGGTTGGTGGCCCTGGCGCTGGAACACGCCCAGCTCTACGAGGAGGTCATGAGCCTCCACCTCGGCAACTTGCGGGCTTTGAGCTCGGCCCTGAGCGCCAAGGACTACTACACCCTCGGCCACGCCAGCCGGGTGGCCGCCTATATGGCTCTGTTGGGTCGCGAGTTGGACTGGCCGGCTGAGTACCTCGAAGAAGTCGAGAACGTCGCCTTCTTACACGACATCGGCAAGATCGGCGTCTCCGATCGCGTCCTGCTCAAGGCCGGGCCGCTGAGCTCCGAGGAGTGGGAGCTGATGCGCCAGCACCCCGGCATCAGCGCCGAGATCGTGCGCCCGCTGTTCGACGAGGAGCTCGTGGCCGGCGTGCGCCACCACCACGAGCGCTTCGACGGCAAGGGCTACCCCGACGGCCTGGCCGGCGAGGCGATCCCCCTGCTCGCCCGCGCCATGTGTGTGGTCGACTGCTACGACGCGATGTCCTGTCGGCGGCCCTATCGACCCGCCCTGAGCTACCGCCAGTGCCTGGCCGAACTGAGACGCTGCGCCGCTGAGCAGTTCGATCCGGAGATGGTCAGCGCCTTCCTTTCGGTGCTGCGGCGTCTGCAGAAGCGACGGGCGCGCGTCGCCAAGCTGGCTCAACAGGCCGCCCAGCTGATCGATCCCGCCGCCCATGCCCTGCTGCGCAGCCGCGCCGACGAGACGCGCCCGCAGTACGGCGAGATGGTGAGCGCTCTGCGCCAATTGCGCGACCACAACTTGCCGGTGCGCTTCCTCACGAGCTTTGCGATGGTGGGCGACCAGTGCATCACGGTCTTAGACACCGGCGAGACCGAAAACGAGGGCTCCCACTGTGGCGACCCCTGGCTGCCAGAGGATGAGCTCACGCGCGTGCTTGTCGGTGAGGCTTTGGTGGCCAACGTCCTGAACGCCGACGACTTCGGCGTCTGGGTGTCGGGCATCGCTCCGGTATGTGACGCCCAAGGTACGGTGATCGCGGCGGTCACCGTGGACGCACCCGTCGTCGAATCGCTCGACCGGTCGGTGCAGGGCGACCACTCGCACGCGCTGGCGGCCATGCTCCAGGCGGCCGCCATCCGTTTCAGCCGGGCCGAGGTCGAAGCAATCACCGACGGCCTCACCGGCCTCTACAACCACCGCTACCTACACGAACGGCTTGAAGAGGAGCTGGAACGCGCCCGGCGTCGCGACAGCCGACTCTCGCTGCTGTTCTGCGACTGCGACCGGTTCAAGGCCTACAACGACCTCTACGGACATAAGGCCGGCGACGCCGCTTTGGGGCGCATCGCGCGGATCATCGAGGCCTGCAGCCGGCGAGTGGATCTGGCCGCCCGTTACGGTGGCGAGGAGTTCGTGCTCGTGCTCGTCGAAACCGACGCTGCCGGCGCCCTGCTCGTGGCCGAGCGCATCCGCGCCGAGGTCGAGGCCTCGAGTGCCAAGGGCGGACAGCCGCTCACGGTGAGCATCGGCATCGCCATCTGCCCCGACGATGCCAAGGCTCATGGCGAGCTCCTCGACAAGGCGGACTGGGCCATGTACGCGGCCAAACGTGCCGGTCGCAATCGCGTGCTTTCGTTCAGCGATGGCCTCGTGGCCAAAGAGACTTGGCTTTCTCGTCGGGGCCGATAGCACCGGTGAGAAGTCGGCTCGACAGCAGTGTGAGACATGCGCGGCCCCAGTTCCTGCTGCACAGGCGCCTCTCGTCGACTTGCGGCCGACGAGAAGGCAGGAGCGCTACTCCACGCGGCGTCAACCATGCCGGTGCGTCAGACTGCCTTCTTCCCGCTGCGAGGCGCGACCGTCATCTGAAGGCTTGTCTTTCGCCACGACAAGCGATACAAGCAAAGCGCTGTCGCTTGGCGGTGCTAAGGGCAGCCTCTGCCAGAAGAGCGCCTTCGTCGTCGTTCGTCGCGAACTCGCTCGTGAGACCAGGAGTAGGTAGTGGCCAGGGGAACAGTCAAGTGGTTCAACGCACAGAAGGGCTACGGCTTCATCGAGCAGGCCGACGGCGGCAAGGACGTCTTTGTGCACGTCA
>PLTW01000185.1 GCA_003164655.1 Actinomycetota bacterium | reverse complement strand
CGTCGCCCTCACCGACGTGCTCGGCGCGGCGCCGTCGGCGGCATTCGCCGGCCACGGCGCGGCGAAGGCGGCTCAGATCGCACTCGTGGGCTCGCTGGCCAAGGCGTGGGCGGGCGACGGCGTGCGCGTGTGCGGGGTTGCTCCCGGGCCCGTCGACCTGCCCGACGACCCGCGCCGCGCGGCGACCCTGAGGGCCGCGGCACGCACGGCGCGCGGCCGGCTGGTCACACCCGACGAGATCGCGCAGGCCGTGAGGTTCGTGATCGCCTGCGACTCGGTGACCGGCGCGAACCTGGCGATCGACGGCGGCGCGCTGCTTTAGAGCGGGCGACGCTCCAGGCGCCGCGCGCGCCGCGCGGCGCTGCCGGCCGCGCGACCGGCTAGGCCTGGCGCACGGCGCGCGGCCGCTTGCCGGACTGGGCGATCAGGTCGCGCGCCTTGAGGGCCAGCCAGAACTCCATGCGGTCCTGCGAGCTGCCCAGGTCGCGCCCGGTGATCTCCTCGACGCGCTTCATGCGGTAGCGCAGCGTGTGGCGGTGCACGTAGAGCCGCTCGGCGGCCTCGCCCCAGTGGCCGTTGGCTTCGAGAAAGCAGGACAGGCTCTTGACCAGGTCGCTTGAGTTCTGCTCATCGTACTCGCGCAGCTTGCCGAGCACGCTGTCGTAGAAGACCTCGAGCGATACCGTGTCCTGCAGGCCGAGCAGCAGGCCGTACGAGCCGAGGTCGTCGAAACTCGCGATGACGCTCGTGCCGCCCTTGAGCTTGCGGATCTGGATCGCGTAGAGCGCCTCGTAGTAGCTCTGGCGCAGGTCGACGAGCAGATTGTGCGGGCGGCCCATGCCGATCGATACCGTGACCTCGGGGATCAGACCGCCGATAGTGCCCTGAAGCTCGGCCGCGAGTGCCAGGACCTCTTGAGCGCTGCGCTGCCCGAGCTGCACCAGCACGACCACCGAGTCGCTGTGCGAGGCCGAGATGAACAGCAGGTCGCGCTGGGCGAGAAACTCGTCGACCGCCCAGTGCAGGCGCTCCTTGACGTCCTGGACGACCGTCTCCTCTCTCTCGCGCACACCGTCGACGAAGGCCTTGAAGCCGTCGATGTCGACCAGCATGATCAGCTGCTCGGCCCCCGGTTCGAGGCCGAAGAAGGCCAGACGGCGAGCGATCTCTTCTTCGTAGAGATCGCTGGCGATGAGTTCGTCGAAGAAGTCGCCGGCGAGGCGCTTTTCGGTTTCGGCGACGGCCTTCTTTTTGACCAGCTCGAGAGCCGTGACGGTGACCACGTGGTGCAGGATGATGCGGTCGTAGTCGGAGAACTCGCCGCCGTCCTTGATGACCGCCAGAAAGGCGCCGATGCGGTGCGAGGCCACGACCGGGTAGACCTGCACGCTGCCGCCCGCTCCGTGGGGCACCTCGACCGCGAAATCGTGCCGCGAAGCGCGCTTGTCGGAGATCTGCTTCCAGAGGTCGGCCATCAGCTCGGCGGGGATGCGGCGCCGGTGGGCAGCTTCGCAGAGCACGACGCCGTGAAAGTCGTAGAGCACCGCGGAACAGCCGACCAGCGCCGACAGCGTCGAGATGATGAACTGCAGTCCCTTTTCTTCGAGGACGATCTTGGTGAGCTTCTCGTGCACGGCCAGCGAGCGCTGCAGCAGCGAGTACTGTTCGTTGACGATCTTTGAGGCGACGGCCTCGGTGATGGCGATGAAGGGGATGTTGTAGGGCACCTCGAACAGCGGAAAGTCGTGCCGTTCGGCCAGCGCGATCATGACGTCGGGCACAGTCTTGAAGCCGAAGCCCACGCCGAAACCGAGGCCCGACAGGTTGGCGTCGATCAGGCGCTGGAGCATGGCGAGCTGCTCGGCCTCGCGGTCGACGAGTGCGAGCCCCGTGGTGAGCAGCAGCTCGCCGCCCTTGAGCCAGCGGGTGGGGTCGGACATCTCGGCGATGTGCACCCAGCGCACGGGGTTGCCGACCGCCTTCTTGCCGGCGCAGAGCTTGAGATTGAGACCGGGGATCTCGAGGATGTCCTGAACGGTGATCATGTCGGTTCGTTGCCCTCCCGCACGCGTGCCCTCGCCGTACATGGCGCCCACCATTCTACCTTCTGTCCAAGCGCAAGGCGAGGCGGGTGGGCTGATTGTCCAAGGCGTCGTGACTTCAGGCTGCGCGGCACTGCGCCGCCCGCGTCAAGCCGTGGGGGCGTCGGCTTCGACCACGACCGCGCTGCCGTAGGCGATGACCTCGGTCATGTTCTGCATCAGCTCGGTGGCGTCGTAGCGGACCCCGATGATGGCGTTGGCGCCCATCTGCTCGGCGTGAGCGAGCATGATCGCGAAAGCCTCGGCGCGGGCCTGCTCGCACATCTCCACATACTCGTCGATGCGGCCGCCGCCGAGCGAGCGGAACCCGGCCGCGATCTGACTGCCGAGGTGCGCCGAGCGCACGGTCACCCCACGAACAACGCCAAGGTTGTGCACCACATGGCAACCGGGCATCTCGAACGTCGTCGAAGTCCACCTGTACTCCATGACCCCATCCTCCTCGTCTCGGGGCGGCCGGCGGCGACGCCGGGCCGCTTGTTCTTGCCTGACCAGGCCGGCGCCCGGCGCCCGGGCGTCAGTCCATTGCGAAGACCTGATAGGGGTTCTCGCACGGCGGGCCCGCGCAGACATGCAGACGCCGCTCGTCTAAGTCGCAGATGATGCTGCCGACCGTCATGCCCTGTTCGCCGAGCGGCTCGTCGGGCTCGGGGTGGCCGCAGATGCACTCCTGCCGCGAGGGCTCGTGGCAGCGCAGGATCCGGGCCACGAGCTCGACCGGCTCGTCGCCGTGGTCGAGCCCCTCGGCGAGCATCGCCTCGGCGGTGCGCAGCCGCGTGCGCGACTCCTCGTAATCTGAGCCCTCGAAGGGCGCCATCTCGGGCGCGACGTAGTGATTGGTGTGTGCCATGTAGCCCCTTGCGGTGTGGTCGGCGCAGGCGGCGGCGGTGGCCGACGACTCGATGTCCCACAGTCGACCCGCGATATCGGCGAAGAACTGGTTCGTACCCCTGGCCCGGGCCGCCGGCAAGCCGTCGTCGCGCGCCGTCTCGAGGGTCGCCGCCGCCATGGTCGTGCGCCGCACGAAGACGTTGGGCACACCGACCCGGTTGTCGGTGGAGTGCACCGAGTTGCTCAGGTTGCCGATGCCGTGCGAGTTCAGGCCGACGATCGGCAGGTACGCGGCCCCGGCGAAGGCCAGCAGCCGGGTGCCGTCCGGCTCGGTCAGGTCGAAGAGCACGTTGTTCGGCGCATCGACGACGTACCAGTCCATGTTGTGACCGACGATGTGCCGGCCGCCCGAGACGATCGCGACCGCGGTGCACCCCGGGGTCAGCGGCTGCGCGCCGACGGTCGGCTCGCCCGCGGTGAGCTCCTCGGCGCAGTTGGGCACCATCAGGGCGGGCAGCGGCACGCCGGCCCCCTCGGCCATGCCTGTGAGCTCCTCGACCTGCTGCGGGGTACAGGCGCGGGCGTAGCGCAGGTAGGCGGCGCTGCGCTGCTGCGCTTCGTCGAACGACAGGCCGCCGCTCATCGCCGCGAAGTTCTCGGCAAAGAAGGCGATCGACGCCTCGATCTGCGGCCGCGCCGCCTCGCCGACCTGGCGGCCGATCTCGCGGTACGACCCGCAAGCGCGGACATAGACGAAGGGGATCGCCATCTGAAAAGCTCCTTTCGCGCCNNTCGCGCCCGTCTCGTCATAGTCTGCTGGTGCGGCCCTCGAGCAGGCGTCGCGGGTCGGGCCACTCGGACAGGCCGATCTCACGGGCGCAAGCGTCGATCTGGTCACACATCGCCGCCATTGTATCGGCAGGCAGGCCCACCGGCTCGCGCGCCAGCAGCTCGGCGACCCGCTGGCGGGCGATCCCGGCCAGCCCCTGACCGCCCGGACGCCCCGGTCCGCCGCCGCCGCGCGGCCTGAGCCGCGGCATCACGAACTCGCTGCGCAGGAACCGCCGCGTGTGCCTGGTGGCAAGAAAACCCTTGCCGGCCAGCACTCCATCGACGATCGCCGCGACGTCGAGCGCCTCGCCGTCCCAGGGGCGCGGCGTCAGCGCATAGAAGGCGTCGCCCAGGATCTCGTCGTCGATGACGAGGGCTTCGAGGCTCGACGAGGCGCCCGCCTGCACGTCGCCGACCCCCGACAGAAAGCGCGGCCGGGCGAGCATGCCCAGCAGCGCGTTCAAGGCATGCTCGCTGCCGAACTGGGCGTCGGCCGTGCGCGAGTCGGTGGTCGGCCCGTAGCAGTCGCAGGCCATGCCGTAGCGCCGGGCGAGCAGCACGGCGNNCCAGGACCTCGGCGTTCTGCTGGGCCACGGCGGCGGCGATCACGGCCGGAGCCGTCGTGGCCGCCGCCGGGCACGGCAGGATCTCGACCACCACGTGCCCGCGGGCCACGGTGTCGATCAGGGCGTCGGTCACCTCGGCGCCGAGCAGCAGAGGGCTCACCGGCGAGAAAGCCAGGTCGAGCGGATAGCGCCCGTCGGCGCCGGCCGCCCCGGTCAGAGCGATCGCCATCTCGTGCAGATAGCGCGCCTGGAACGGCCAAGAGATGCCGGGGCCGCCGACGTACTTGTCGGTCTCGAAGGCCACCATGAGGTACGAGTAGAGCGGCTCGAGCGCGGCCGGTACATCCTGGGGCTGCAGCAGCGAGCACACGGTGTGCTGCCGGGTGAGCTGGTGCATGACCCGCGTAAAGTCGCCCTGGTCGGCGATCGTGGCGCGCCGGGTGGCGCCGGTGAGCGCGTCCGACACGTCGGCCGCCCCGCCCATATTGTGCACGAAGATGGCGCCGGGCTCGCTGTCGACGGCCAGGCAGCGACCCTCGCCGCGCGCCACCAGCACGTAGGCCGCCGGCAGCGCGGCCACCGCCGCGGCGACGACCTCGCGCGGCACGAGCAGCCGGCCACCGGGGCCCTCGAGGCAGCCGGCCCGACGCAGCAGCGCCCGGGCAGTGGGCGATTCGACGCGCACCCCGGCGCGTTCGAGCAGCTCGAGCGACGCCTGGTGGATGGCTTCGATGGCCTCGTCGGGCCACAGCGCGCCGACCGCGTCTGTCATGCTCTCTCCGTACGCAAGGGCCGCACAGCCGCAGGGCCGCACGGGCGGTGGCGTCGCGGGGGCGGTGGTGAGGCCGCGACCGGCCTCACCACCGCCCCCGCGTTCAGCTGTGACCGTTCAGGCGCAGGCAGGAGGCGTAGTGCGTGCCGCGGATCTGCACGTCTTCGGGCGACTGCTGCGAGCAGATGTCCATGACCTCGGGACAGCGCGGGTGGAACCGGCAGCCGCTCGGGATGGCCGCCGGGTTGGGCGTCTCGCCGGTGAGGATGGTGCGCTCGCGACGGGCGGTCGGGTCGGGCACCGGGATCACCGAGATCAGCGCCTTGGTGTAGGGGTGCTGGGGGTTGGCCACGACCTCTTCGGTCTCGCCGATCTCGACGATCTTGCCCAGGTACATGACGGCGATGCGGTCGGAGATGACCCAGGCCAGCGAAAGGTCGTGAGTGATGAACAGATAGGTCACCCCGAGCTCTTTCTTGTGGGCCACCATGAGCTTGAGGATGTCGTTGCGGATCGACACGTCGAGGCTGGCCACCGGCTCGTCGGCGACGATCATGTCGGGCTCCAGGACGATGGCGCCGGCGATGCAGACGCGCTGGCGCTGGCCGCCGGAGAGCTCGTGAGGATAGCGGTACAGGTAGTCGCGGGCCGGCCGCAGGCCGGCCTCTTCGAGGGCCCGGATCACCCGTTCCTCTTTTTCGCGCTCGTTGCTGACGAGGTGGTTGACGACCAGCGGCTCGGCGACGATGTCGAAGATAGTGTGCTTGGGGTTGATGGCGTTATAGGGGTCCTGGAAGATGATCTGGCAGTGCCGCCGGTAGTCGCGGATGGCGCCCGGCGTGAACTTGCCGACCTCGAGGCCCTTGTAGAAGATCTGGCCGCCGGTCTGGGCTTCGAGGCCCAGCAGGGTGCGGCCGGTCGTGGTCTTGCCGCAGCCCGACTCGCCGACTAAGGCCAGGATCTCGCCGGCGCCGATGGTAAAGCTCACGCCGTCGACGGCGCGCACCCAGTGCTTCTCGGTCGAGACCATCGAGCGCAGGAACGACTGGCGCACCGGAAAGAAGACCTCGAGATCGCGGATGTCGTAGAGGTCGGTGCCCGCCACCGAGGCGTTGCGCAGGGCCTTGCGGCCGATCGAGCCGGACTTGACCTTCTCCTTTTCGAGGGCGACGTCGGCTTGCAGGATGGCGCCCTTGGGGGTCTGGTCCATCTAGGCCACCTTCTGACAGCGCACGAAGTGTCCGGGCCCGACCTCGACCATGTCCTGATCGTGCTCTATGCACGAGGGGTCGCCTTCGGCGCAGCGCGGATAGAAGCGGCAGCCCGGTGGCGGGTTTAAGAGGTTGGGCGGGTCGCCGGCGATCGAGCTCACCATCTCGCGGGTCTCGTGGATGTTGGGGAAGGCGCGGATGAGCTGGCGGGTGTAGGGATGCTGGGCGTTGTTGAAGATGTCGGTCGTGGTACCGGCCTCGACGACCTTGCCGGCGTACATGATGACGCCGGTGTCGCAGGTCTCGGCCATGACCGACAGGTCGTGGCTGATGAGGATGAACGAGAGGTTCAGCTCGTGGCGCAGGCGCTCGATGAGCTCGAGGATCTGCGCCTGCACCATGACGTCGAGGGCAGTGGTGGGTTCGTCGCCGATGACGAGCTTGGGGTTGCAGGCTAAAGCCATGGCGATCATGGCGCGCTGGCGCATGCCGCCGCTCATCTCATGGGGGAACTCGGTGACCCGTTTGGGGTTGATGCCCACCAGGTCGAAGAGCTCGCGCGCCCGCACCATGGCCTTGTTCTCGGAAAGGCCCTCGTGGAGGATGATCGGCTCGGCGATCTGCTTGCCCACCGGCTGCACCGGGTTGAGGGCGTTCATGGCGCCCTGGAAGATGATCGAGATGTCCTTCCAGCGCACCTTGCTCATGCCGTACTCGGTGCGCTTGGCAAGGTTCTTGCCGTCGAAGAGGATCTCGCCGCTGACGATGCGGCCGTTTTCGGGCAGCAGCTTGAGGATGGCCAGGGCGGCCGTGGTCTTGCCGCAGCCCGATTCGCCGGCCAGGCCCAGGCTCTTGCCCTGACCGACCATGAAGCTCACCCCGTCGACGGCCTTGACGTCGCCGTCGCGCAGCTTGAAGTAGGCCTTGAGATCGCGCACGTCGAGGATGCCGTCGTG
>PLTW01000209.1 GCA_003164655.1 Actinomycetota bacterium | reverse complement strand
CGCAGAAGCCGCGCGGCACCCGGATGCCATCGATTCGCGCCAACTCCCCGAGGCTCGCGCCCTTGCCGCCGACGAGCGCGACCTGCGTCTGGTCGATCTCCTGGAGATCCAATACGTAGGGTTCAGTCATTGCGATACGTCCAGGGTGGCCATGCCCCGTTGCACTGCGGGAGCCGGCTGAGCCTGCGGCATGACGGGCTCCATCGAACCTCGCGTTTGGCACGTCCTCATCTCGTCCCTTCCTCCGTCGTGTCGGCGGGGTCGGCAGAACAGCAATGAAAGCACGTTTGAGGTCCTTGCTTGAAGGCCCCCACCCTGCGCTATACTTCCAGTGGCGGAGATGGTCGATTCGCTAGCAGGCGCCGTCCCCGGCGCCGGTTCCGCGAAGACAACGCACGCTGCACGTCGCTGATGGTTCCGTCGCGATTCAAGTTGGCGCCCCGGCTCGCGCATCTATGAGCGCGAGGCGCGCACTCTCGCTGCCGCGGGCTACGAAGTCAATCAACTCGTTTCGGACTCGAGAACCTCAGCCACAGATCGACGCGCGCTCATAGCGATTGGGACGGCGGTGAGCGCGGCAATGACCAGCACGGTCACAACGACCATAACCGCAAGTGACAGGGCAGAAGGAACGGCCGTGCTTCCGCTGTGCTTCGGGGCCTCGTAGATCAGGATCCCGCCCGGGATGCCGAGCAGCGCTCCAAAGAGGGCTGGAAGCGCAAGCGCCGTAGACAGGCCGGCGGTGAGTTGCTGCGGCGTGGCTCCCAAGGCGCGAGCGAGCGCGGCCGCATGCCGTGTGTCGAGCGCGCTGCTCCAGGCGATGAAGACGGCATCGATGGCGGCCAGGATGACGAGCATGACCGAGATAAGAGCGATGGCCTGAGTGACGCGCGGGCCCGGGGACACTCCTCCGGCAGCCGTCTCTACAACGAGTACGGCGACGAGGCCGCTCGCCATCACAGCGACGCTGCACACGCTCAGCAGCAGTCGCCACGGGCGGCGAACGGCAAGCCGAACGCCGAGCAGGAGGGGGACCGGCAGGTGGGCCGACAGTCTTACTACTCGTGACCTACGGCGCGGCGCACGAGCAGAGCCGTCCAGCGCCGCCACCGTGCTCTGACGCGCGGCGCGGATCGCCGGCACGAACGTCGCCGCGATCGTCACCCCAAGCGCTAGTGCTACCACCAGGCCGACCGAGGGGAGAGTGAGCGACGGGGCATTCGGCGCGCCGAGGAGGCCCGGACCGGCGATCAACGGCGCGGCAAGCCATCCCGCCAACAGCCCCACTCCGGCAGCGCACAGGCCGACGAGCCCATGCTCGCAGAGCAGCACGAGGGCCACGAAACGGGGTGTGCCGCCGACCGCCTTCAGTAGGCCGACTCGGCGCGTCTGATCGGCCATGCGACCGCCGACGAGCACCGCGACGCTGGCGAGCGCCATGAGCGCGAGCAGCCAACTTCCGGTGAAGAGCACCAACTGTGCCCTGGCGAGTATCTGCGCGTCTTCGCTGCGGATGTGCTGCCAGGGGTAAAGGGTGAGAGCGGTCTTCGGGGCGTTC
Source organism: Actinomycetota bacterium (assembly GCA_003164655.1). Lineage (GTDB taxonomy): Bacteria > Actinomycetota > Thermoleophilia > UBA2241 > UBA2241 > Bog-752. Next base: position 6,944 of record PLTW01000209.1, on the reverse strand, counting down.
GCGTTGCTTTGCGCCGAGGGTCCGGTAGTCTGCTGCGAAGAGCTGCCGGTGGTGTAATGGGCCGCGAACGCTTGGGCGGCGGCGGGATCTGCAAGTCTCAGGTCCATGTAGTAGAAGACAGGCTCCGAGCCGACGGCCGCAAGGGGCGCTACGTCGGCCTCGGGCACCCAGACGAGGCCTAGGCTGTAGGAGCCGAGCCTCCCGACCAGGAAGCTGTCGAGAGACTCCGGGTAGCTCGGGAAGGCGGCCGTGACGGCGATGCCTGTCACCTCGAACGAACTGCCACCAAGGCTCAGCCGGTCACCGACGTGGAGGCCGAGCGCATCGGCGAACCCCGCCTCGACCACCACTCCGCCCGGTCGTACCCAGGTGCCCTGCGTCAGCTTGGGCTGATCGACTGCAGAGGACGTGGAGGTCCGCCCTTCGACTACGGCAGTGGCCCTCGTGCGTCGTGTCTTGAGTGATGTCCATGACACAGGGAACGGCCCACTGTGTGCGACCACGCCGGGGGCCTGCTCGAACGGGACCAGGTCGCCGACCTGTGCCGGAGCCTGCGGGTCACCGTTGAAGTCGGTTGCTACGACGTCCGGTCCGCTGGTCGCCGCCCGGGCCCGTGTGTAAGGGTTGTTCGCAGTTCCTCGCAACGCGAGCCCGAGGGTCAACGTCGCCGTCCCGGCTGCGATCGCGACCAGGAGAAGGGCCGCCAGGACCGGTCGATGGCGGATGTCCTTCATCGCGAGGCGAAAGACGAGCAGGACCCTTCCCATCGGTCACCCCTCCACTCGGTCGGGACCGGGGCGGTTCTCGCGGCCGTCTGCCACGATTGTCGTGCCGACGAAGGCCCCGTCGCGCATCGAGACCTGCCGGTCTGCGCTTGCCGCGATCCGCTCGTTGTGGGTGACAACGACGAGCGTCAGGCCATTCTCGTGCAAGGACTCGAAGAGCCTCAGCACCTCGAGGGTGCCGGCACCGTCGAGGTTGCCCGTGGGCTCGTCGGCGAACATGACCGCAGGCTCATTGGCGAGCGCGCGAGCGATCGCGACCCGCTGGCGCTGACCGCCTGAGAGAGCCGAGGGGAGATGGTCGGCTCGGTCGGCGAGCCCGACCTGCTCGAGGAGCTGCTGGGCGCGCCGCCGGGCCTCCCGGGGCGAACGGCCGGCGAGGAGCGCAGGGAGTTCGACGTTCTCCTGGGCAGTGAGCTCGTCCATAAGGTGAAACGCCTGGAAGACGAAGCCGACCTCGTGGCGTCGCAACTGGGCGAGGGCACGTTCGGAGAGCTGATCGATGCGCCGGCCGTTCACCCATAGCTCGCCGGCCGTCGGGCGGTCAAGACCACCGAGCAGGTGGAGGAGTGTCGATTTCCCGCAGCCGCTCGGCCCTCTCACGGCGACGGCCTCACCGCGGGCGACTTGCAGGTCGACGTCGGCGACGGCGCGAACGAGCCCCTCACCTTTGCCATAGTCCTTGCGTAGCCCGCGGGCGCGCAGCACTACGCTGCCGAGCTCCTGATCGTGCATCGTCCGTCCTTTCGCTTGCCGACGGTCACGTCAGGGTGGTTGTACACAGGTGGCGGTTGCGGTTCGGTAACGCTGTAACCTTTCTGCAACCGCCGATTGGCTACTCTGAGTTACGAAGCCCCGGCCCGCGTTGACACAGGAGAAGCGATGAGGGTGTTGCTGGTCGAAGACCACGCCAAGCTCGCCGTGACAGTGGCGACCGGGCTGCGCCGCGAGGGCATGGCGGTCGACGTCGTCTTCGATGGCGCTGACGCCCTCAGTCACGCCGCCGCAACGCCCTACGACGTCGTCGTCTTGGATCGCGATATTCCCATCATCCACGGCGATGAGGTCTGCCGTCGCCTGGTGGCGGACGGCAGCGAGAGTCGCATCCTCATGCTGACCGCGGCACGCGGCGTCGCCGATCGAGTGGAGGGCCTTGGGCTCGGGGCCGACGATTACCTGCCCAAGCCGTTCGACTTCTCCGAGCTCGTCGCCCGCATCCGCGCCCTCGGCCGGCGCTCGCGGCCGGCACTGCCGCCTACGCTGGTCCAGGGTGACCTGCGCCTGGACCCGGCGCGGCGGATCGCCACCAGAGCGCGGCGCCACCTCGATCTCAGCCCCAAGGAGTTCGCGGTGCTTGAGCTTCTGCTGGGTACCGGTGGAGCGGTCGTCTCCCAGGAGGAGATCTTCGAGAGCGTCTGGGACGAGTCGCTCGACCCCTTCAGCCAGGCGGTCAAGACGACCATCAGTCGCCTGCGTGCCAAGCTCGGCGAGCCGCCGCTCATCGAGACGGTGGCCAGATCTGGCTATCGGATCAAGACATGAGACGACCGCACCTGCGCCAGCGCACCGTGCGGCTGCGCCTCGCGCTCCTCTACGGCCTGCTCTTTCTCGCCTGTGGCGCTGTCTTGCTCGGTTTCACCTACGCCCTCGTGCGCGGCACGTCCAACGCCGGAAACGTCACTGCTCACCCGACTGCGCTGGGACAGGCCCCCGCGCTTCAGGCCGTCGCCTCCGGCCAGCAAGCGAAGGATTTGAACCTGCTGCTCTTCTGGTCGGCCGTCGCCTTGGCCGTCATGGCGATCGCCTCGGTCGGCCTCGGCTGGGCGGTGGCCGGTCGCATTCTTCGGCGTTTGCAAGCCGTGACCGCGGCGGCGCGGACCATCTCGGCCTCGAACCTGCACGAGCGTCTCGCCTTCGAGGGACCCGACGATGAGCTGAAAGAGCTCGGGGACACCTTCGACGGACTGCTCGGCAGACTCGAGACTTCCTTCCAAGCGCAACGTCAGTTCGTCGCCAACGCCTCGCACGAGCTACGCACGCCGCTCACCCTGAGCCGCGCGCTGCTCCAGGTCGCCCTCGCCGATCCCGACCTTTCGCTTGAATCTCTGCGAGCCACCTGCGAGGAGGTGCTCGAAGCCCAGGTGGAGCAGGAGGACCTGCTTGAGGCGCTCCTTACCCTCAGCCACAGCCAAGCCGGGCTCGAGGAGCGGGAACCACTCGACCTTGCCGTACTCGCCGGAGAGGTCCTCCTCGTCCATCAAACTGAGATGCAAGAGCGTGGCCTTGAGGTTCGCGCGAACCTGGCACCCGCGCCGACCGCGGGCGACCCACGTCTGGTCGAACGCCTGATCAGCAATCTCGTCGACAATGCGCTGCGGCACAATCGTGAGCACGGGCGCATTGAAGTGGAGACTGAGATACGCGCCGATGGGGCGGCTCTCCTGGTGACGAACACCGGACGAGTGGTGGCGTCAGACGATGTGGTGCGGCTCGTGGAACCGTTTCGCCGGGGCTCTTCTGAGCGAATAGGTGGGGGCGACGGCCATGGCCTCGGCCTGTCGATCGTGCGGGCTATCGCCGACGTTCATGGGGCGATCGTGCATATCGAGGCCCAGCCGGAAGGGGGTCTCGGGGTCAGCGTGGTCTTCCCCGTCCGGCAACGCCAGGAAGAGCAGCCTGGGGACGCGGGGTGACTTTGGAATTGGACCGAGATTTAGTGCCCCGCAAACGCTGCGATCACCTCTGCAGCATCGGCGTCGACCTGGGGCAGGACATGGGAGTAGATATCCAAGGTGAAGGCCACAGTGGCATGCCCCAGCCGCCGTGAAACGATCGCCGCGTTGACGCCCTTGGCCAAGGCCAAGCTGGCGTAAGTGTGCCGCAGTCCGTGCAGAGGGATCGGTGGCAGCACGGCGGCCTGTACCAGACGGGCAAACAGGGCGCTGATGCGCTCGGGGTGCAGCTGCGCGCCGTCTTCGGCGGTGAAGACCCGGCCGCTGTCGATCCATTCGTCTCCGAGCTGCTGCTGCTCGGCGAGCTGAGCAGCGGCCTGGTGGCGGAGTATCGCTAACGTCTCTGCATCCAGTGCGATCAGGCGCCGGCCACGCTTGGTCTTGGGCTCGGTCTCGACCAGCTTGCCGCCGACCGGCACCAGGGCGCGCCTGATGGCCACCCGCCCACCCTCGATGCCCAAGTCACGCCAGGTGAGGCCCAACGCCTCACCTCTGCGACAGCCGGTCATCGCCAGGAAACGCCAGAGAGGGTAGAGGCGCTCATCGGCCACACTGTCTAAGAAGGCATGCAGCTGTTCCTCAGACCAGACGGCAAGCTCGGTGTGCTGGGCTGAGGCGCGCGGCGGGTCGGCCGCCTGGGCCACGTTGCTCTGCAGGTAGCCCCATCGCACGGCGTCGTGCAGGGCACGGTGTAGCACGGCATGGACGTGGTGCACCGTGTTGGGGGAGAGGCCACCCGAGCCATGCACCCGCCCCTCCTTGAGCAGTCTCGCGTAATGGGCGTTGATCTGCGCGGCGTTCAAGTTCTGTAGCTGGACTGCCCCCAGCTGCGGTACGAGGTGCTGGCAGACCAGCATGCGATAGCCGCCAAGTGTCGTCTGGCGCACCCCGCTTGCGATAGCCGGCAGCCAGACCTTCTCCAGGAACTCCCGCAGGCTGAGACGGCTGGGCAGCACGTAGGTGTTCTCGGCCAGGGTGGTCAGCTTGCCGGTGAGGGCCGCCTGGCAGTCCCTGCGACAATGAAAGCCGCCCTTGGTCTCGCGGCGGCGCTCCTCGGTCTCGTACAGCTCGCCACTACAGGCGGGACAGACCGCCTGCGGCCGGCGCTCTACCCAGAAGCGCTTGCCGCAGCCCTGACAGCGCTGGGCGCGATAGCGGCCGACGTCAAGAATGTACTCCCAAGATCCTGCTGGTGCGCGCTTGCGGATGTAACCCTGCGTGTCGACCTCCTTTGCGTCGACACAGCTTCGCTCTGAGTAGGCTGCCTGGCAACGCCGGTGGGCGCACCATAGGCACGGGGGAGAGGGCCACGCGCCACCGTTAAGGTGCGGGGCGCGCCATCTTCACCACAAACTCATCGGCTGCTCACCATGACCTCAGCCGGCGGGGGCATTCTGGCTAAAGATCCCCCTGAGCCAGGGATCTGTTGGGCCCGTCGTCTTGCTCCCCCGAGGCGGCGGGCCGCCCTGTTCTTGCAGGCGGGTTTCCTCGACTCGTGCCGACGTTCTCCCGTCGGCACGGTGTCGGCGTGGCCGGCGAAGTCGTTGCGAATCGGCACTTCCTGGAGGCCAGACACAACAACAAGTCATGTAACCGTTTTGTGTCCAGATTGGGACGAGGTTCTCATTGTGAAGAATCTTTTAGGGCCGTTGGATCCGTTCGCCCAGCGAGAAGTAGACGCCCTCGACGTCGTCGACGGGCTCGTGCCAGGCGAGGCGCTCGCCGACCCGTGCTCGCAGCCGCCAGCGTCGGGTCTTGGGTGCCTCGGCCAAGGCCTGCTCGAGCATCTCGAGGCGTTGTCGCACCCGCACGTGCCCCTCCCGGCCGAGCCCCAGTGAGTCCAGCGCCAGTCGGCACCGTGCGAGGTTGAGAGCGACATCGTGGTGTAGACCCCAGTCGCGCGCGCAGAGCGACGCCACGTAGCGCACGTTTATGCCATCTGGGGCGTCGTCGAAGCCGATTGTCGCGGCGTCGTCGAGGATGGAGACGGCGTCGCGCAGGTCGTCATCATCGAGTCTCACCCGCTGCAGCTTGACGAGCAGGGCGTCGCTTGTCGACACGGTGTAGGGCTCCAGCTCGAGCCGGCTCCGCAGATCGATCGTGTGATGCAGACGAAAGGCGTCAAGATACAGGTCGACGCGATCGTCTTCGTGAACGCGGCCCGACCCTACCGCATGCCGGCAAGGGCGAAAGAACTGGCGCTTGCGGCCCATCGTGGCCATGTTCACCTGGCGGTTTTCGTCCCAGCCGAGGTCGCCGAGCACGATTGCCGCAGCCTTCGCTGAACGGCTCAGGCCGACGAGGTCGATGTCACGGTAGGAGCGTTCGCAGAACCGGGTCGCGTGACAGTGCTCGCGCACGGCAAGGCCACCGACAAGGCGCAGAGCCGTTCCTTTGTCTCGGGCTGCGTCGATGATCTGGTGCGCCTCTGCCACCATGCTCTCGTCGGAGAGACCAAAGTACCCGTGCGCGGCCATGGACAGTAGTTACCGACTTGGCTGCGCGCGCTAACATCGGGGGCGTCGATCCGCCGAGACGGCAAGTGCGGCCTCAAGGCCGCTCGTGTTGGTTTGTCTAGGCCGTCCGGCGGTGACAAGGCGGCATGGCAAGCGAGTCGATACCCGCGACACCGGTTGAGCATGTCCGGCACGAGATGTCAGACGAAGCTCGCCAGCTGATCGACGCGGCGCGCTCCGAAGGCATCACCCTGCGGCTGCTGGGCGGTCTGGGCGTGCGCGAGCATTGCAGTACCGTCGAGCTCTGTACGCGCGACTACTCCGACCTGGACATGGTCGCGCCGGTCAAGCAGGCGCGTCGGTTGCCGTCGCTGTTCGCGCACTTCGGCTATACCGAGAACGTCGATGTGAGTACGGCGACGTCCAACACCGAATTGCAGTTCGTGCGTCCCTGTAAGCACGGCGGCGGGCCGGGAACGGACCGCGCCCACGCCGACGACCACATCGACGTCTTCCTCGGTACCTTCCGCATGGACCACAACATCGCCCTTTCACAGCGCCTTGAGATCGAGCCCTATACGGTCTCACTTTCCGATCTGCTGTTAACTAAGCTGCAGATCTTCAGGCTTAACGAAAAGGACGTGCGCGACATCGTCACCTTGCTCGACCATGCCGAGGTGGGCGAGGCGGACGCGCTAGGCGTGATCGACGCTCATTACATCGGCAGACTTTGCGCCGACGACTGGGGGCTCTTCTACGACGTCGCCAGGAACCTGCAGCGAGTCGACGAAGCAGCCGCCACGTTCGACTTGAACGAGACGCAGGTCGCGCGCGTGCGCCACGGCGTGCTAGGGCTCATCGCGGCACTCGACGACGCTCCCAAGAGCATGCGCTTTCGTCTGCGCGCCCGCGTTGGGACCCGGGCGAGGTGGCACAACGAGCTAGACGACCGCTAGCCTCGATCTTTCACGAAC
>PLTW01000056.1 GCA_003164655.1 Actinomycetota bacterium | reverse complement strand
ATCATCGTCGGCATCCAGCTGCTCTCGCTCGGCCTCGTGAGCGAGCTCATCACCCAGGCCCGAGCGCGCGACACCCGCGACGACTACGAAGTCGAGCGCGTGTTCGACGGGGCGGCGGCGCGGGCGGCGCTCGACGCGTCGAGCGCCGCCCGCGCCGCCGCCCTCCCCGCGCCCGACGGCCGGACGGCGGTGGTCGAGGGGGCGCTCCCCTCGCCGGTCTCCACGCGCCCGTCGCCGTGACGGCCGGCGACCGTCGCGCGCCGGCGGGCGCCTAGGCGCGTGGGCCTGCGGATCGCCTATCTCGGCACGTACGACCCGGGCTACCCGCGCAACCGGGTCCTGATCGACGGGCTGCGCGCGGCGGGCGCCGAAGTGCTCGAGTACGCGGCGCCGCTCGACTCGACGCTGACGGCAGCGCAGATGACGACGGCCGGGGGCGCGGGCAAGCTCGCTGGCGAGCTTGCCCGCGCCCACCTGTCGCTGCTTGCCAGGCATCGCCGCGGCGTCTCGTTCGACGTTGTGGTGGTGGGCTATCCCGGCCATCTGCTGGTGCCGTTCGCCTGGGCGGTCGCCCGTTACCGGCGGGCGGTGCTGGTCTTCGACCCGCTCGTTTCGCTGTTCGACACCTTCGCCGGCGATCGCGAGCTGCTGGCCGGCGACAGTCCCGCCGGCCACCTCGCCGACCTCGCCGACAGAGTGGCGTTCGCCCTGCCCGACGTGGTGCTGGCCGACACCCAGGCGCACGCCGACTACTACGCCGCCGCCCTCAACGTGCCGCCGGCGAAGCTCGCCGTGGTGCCCGTCGGCGCCCTGCCGCTGCCCGGCGCGACCGGCGCCGCTCGCGAACCGGGGGCGGGAGCGCCGCTGCGTGTGGTGCAGTACGGGCGCTGGAGCCCGCTGCACGGCCTGGCGGCCGTGCTCCAGGCGGCCGACGAACTGCGCGACGAGCCGTTCCGGTTTGAGCTGATCGGCGATGGCCAGCTCGCGCCCTGGCTGACCGCCGAAGTCCGGCGTCTGGCCCTCGACACGGTCGATCTGTCGGCCGCCCTGCCGGTTTGGCGGCTGCGCTCGCGGATCGTCGGCAGCGACATCTGTCTGGGCGTGTTCGGGACCTCGGGCAAGGCCGCGCGGGTGGTGCCCAACAAGGTCTACGACGCGCTCGCCGCCGGCCGCCCGCTGGTGACCGCCGACTCGCCGGCCGCCCGCGAGCTGCTCAAGGACGGCCGCGACGCCCTGCTCGTACCGGCCGGCGACGGCCCGGCGCTGGCCGCCGCTCTGCGCCGTTTGCGCGACTACGACGAGCGCGCCCGTCTGGGCGCCGCCGCGCTCGAGCTTTACCGGCGCCGCTGTACTCCCGAGGCGGTGGCGGCGACGCTGCTGGCGGCCCTCGAGGCGTGCCTGTGAGCGAGGATCGGCCGGCCCGCCGCCGGAGCTCGTCGACGGCGTTTCGGGTGGTGCAGGCCGTCTTTGTCGCGGCCGTCGTCGTCTTTCTGGGGCGCTATCTGCGTCATGCCTGGCCGGCTGTGCACGCCTACCACTGGCGGCTGCGACCCGGCCTGCTGGTCGTATCGGCGATCCTCATTCTGATCTACTATCTGTTAAGTGCTTTGGTGTGGTGGCTGATCCTGCGCTGTTCGGGCCTGGCGGCGGCTCCGACCGGCACGGTCGCCACCTGGGCCAAGTCGATCCTCGCCCGCTACGTGCCGGGCAACGTCTTCATGTTCGTGAGCCGTGGCTGGATGAGCTATCGGCAGGGTCTCGACGTCAACCGGGTGAGCGCGGGCATGGTCTACGAGCAGGTGTTGAACGTCGCCGGCGCGCTCGTGATCACCGCGGTGCTGTTTCCCTTCTGGCACTACGAACGCCAGGTGACGGCCTGGGCGTTGCTGGCCATTCCGGCCATCGTCGCCGCGCTGCACCCCCGGGTGTTCGCGCCGCTTTCGGCGCGGCTGCTGCGGGCGCTGCATCGGCAGCCGCTCACGCAGGTCCTGTCGCTGCGCGTGGTGCTCGGGTTGCTCGCCGCGTTCCCCCCGATCACGGCGGGCTTTGCCATGGCGTTCGTGGCCGGCATGGTCGTGTTCTTCGTGCCCAGCGGCATCGGCGTGCGTGAGGCGGTGCTGGCCGCCGCTACGGCGGGGGTGTTTGCCGGCGGCGGCGTCGCCCTGGCGTGGGCATTGCTCGCCAGACTGTGGCAGACTGCACTGGAGCTTGGTTTTGTGGCCGCGGCCGCGCTCGCCGATCGCCTGCTGCGGCGTGCCCGCGGACGCGCCGCCGCGGCGCAGAGCGGGGCGGGCGAGCAGGCCCGGCGAGCGGACGCGCCTCGGCAGGACGGAGACGACGCATGATCCCACGACGGACCGCGCCATGAGCGCGCGGCGCAAGACGACTCGCAAGCGGCGCCCCAAAGCGACCGCCGCACGCGGCTCGGCCGCCGGTCCGGTAGCCGCGCGCAGGCCGGCCGCCGCGCAGGCGCCGGCCGTGACGCCCGAGGCCCTCGCGCGGCGGTTCTTCGTCTATGTCGTCATCGCCATGGTCGCGGCGGCGGCGATCCTCAGCATCCTTTCGATCCAGCGCTACCGGGGCTTCTACGGCGGTCGGTTCGACATGGGCAACATGGTGCAGGCGGTCTACAACACCGCTCACGGACACTTTCTGCAGATCACCACGACCGACGGCCGGCAGGCGTCGCGCCTGGGCGCCCACGTCGATCCCATTCTCGCGGTGTTCGCCGTCCCCTGGCTGGTCTGGCCGAGTCCGGAGATGCTGCTTGTGGCTCAAGCCGTGATCGTGGCGCTCGCAGCGTGGCCCGCCTACCGGCTCGGGCTGCGCATCCTGGGCGATGCCCGGGCAGCCTTCTTCATGGCGCTCGCGCTGCTGCTCTACCCGCCGCTTCAGTACGCGGTCTTGAACGAGTTCCACCCCGTGACCCTGGCCATACCCCTCCTGCTCTTTGCCTTCCTCTTCATCGAGGAGAGACGGTGGTGGTGGGCGGCGCCGTTCCTGGTGCTCGCCGCCCTGTGCAAGGAGGAGATCCCGCTCGTCATCGCCGTCATGGGGGCCTACTTTGCGCTGCGTCAACGGAGCTGGCGGCCGCTCATACTCACGGCGCTCGCCGCGGCCTACTTCGTGGTCGCCGTCAAGGTCGTGCTGCCCCACTTCAGTCCGGGCGGCAGCCCGTTCCTCACCCGCTACGCCGACCTTGGCTCGAGCGTGGGCGGCATCGGCGCGAACGTTCTGCTCAAACCGGGCGTGACCTTGCGCCACGTGTTCGGCTGGTCGAACGTGCGCTATCTCCTGCAGCTCCTGTGGCCCTTCGGCTTCAGTTCGCTGCTGAGTCCTTTGACGACCCTGATAGGGGCCCCCGAATACGCGCTGAACGCCCTCGCCAGTAACAGCTTTCAGCGCTCGTATGAGTTCCACTACGTGGCCGGCGAAGTGCCGTTCCTGTTCGCGGGCGCGGTGCTGGGGGTCGCTCGCGCGCGCGACTGGCTCGCGCGTCGCGGTACCCGGCGCTCGCCGGCGCGCGCGGCGCGCGTCTCGGTCGGCACGCTGGCGACCGCCGTGCTCGCCGCGGCGGTACTGGCCAACTTCGTGCTGGGTCCGCTGCCTTTCTCGCTGCCGGGAGCCCATTACTCGGGCCGCGATTACGCGGTTTCGGGGCACGCCAAAGTGCTCGACATGGCCATCAGGATGATCCCGACCGCGGGGAATGTCCTGGTGAGCGCCGAAAACGACGCCGGCTCGCATCTGTCGGCGCGGCGCGCGGTCTATGACTTCCCCGACATCGGCAACGCGCAATGGGTCATCGTCGACCAGACGAATCCGTATGTCTACGACCACCCCGACGCCGTCGGCCACTCCGAGGCCCTGGGCGCGCTCGTGCTCAATCAGAACTACCAGTCGGTCTACGCTCGCGACGGTGTCTACGTGTTCAAACGGGTCGGCGCCGCGGCGTCGAGGTGACCAGTCTCACGGCGCGGCGCACGGTCGACCGGCCGCTCCTGGCGCTCGCCGTGGCGCCTGTGGTCGCGGTCGCTGCCGCGCTGGCCGTCATGCACCTCGTCGGACTGCCCGGCGTCGATATCGCCGCCCACACCTACAAGACGGGGCTGGTAGCCCAGGGACAGTCTCTGGTCTGGGACGATCTCTGGTACGGCGGGTCGTACGGCGTGGTGAGCTACGGCGTCGTCTTCTATCTTCTCGCGCGGCTCGTGGGCGCCACGACGATCGTGGTGCTCTCGGCCGGTCTGCTGCCCCTGCTCTTTCACCTCTACGTGCGCCGCGCCTGGCGCGCGACGAGCCTGCTGCCGGCGGTCGCCCTGGCCGTGGTGGTCGTCATCTACCTGTTGAACGGCCAGGACCCGTTCCTGCTGGCCATGGCGCTCACCATGGCCGGTCTGGCGCTGCTGGCCTGCGATCACCCGTTGTGGGCGGCGCTGCCGGTCGGCGTGGCGGCGTTCACCAATCCGGTGGCCGTGGTGGTCGGCGCCGTGTTCGTGGCCGCCGCCGCGCTCGCCTGGCGGCCGGCGCGGCGACCGACCATGCTGTTCGCGGCCGCGCTCTGCCCCTTCGCCGCCGTCTGGGTGGGCGTACAGCTCGCCTTTCACGGGCGCGCCTCGTATCTGGCCCAGCCGGGAGAGCTGCTCATGTGGACGGCGCTGGCCGCCGCCGGCGTGCTGCTGGCCCGGTTCTCAGACGACCCCGACCGCCGCGCCAAGCAGATCCTCTTCGCGCTGGCCGGAGCTCTGTGTCTGACGGCGATCGTCGTGCCGGCGGAGCTCGGCAACAACGCCGCCCGCTTTCTGGCGCTGTTCGGCCTGCCGGCGCTGCTCATGGTCCGCCGGGTCAGGCTGCCGCGGGCGGCGACGGCGGCCCTGCTGGCCGCCGCCGCCGCCGTCCAGCTCGCCGCGCCGATCGCCGACCTGCTGCGCACGGGCGAGGGCGTCCAGACCAGGCGCACGTTCTTTGCGCCGGCTCTGGCCTTCGCGCGCCGCGACTACCGTCCCGACTTTCGCTATCACGTGGTCGCTCTGCGGCTGCATTGGGAGGCCTACTACTTTCCCCAGGCGGGACTGCCGATCACCCGCGGCTGGTTTCGCCAGAGCGACTGGCAGCACAACGCGATCCTCTACCACTCGCCCACGCCGGCGCAGTACGTCGCCTGGTTGCGCGACCTCGGGGTGAGCGACGTCTTCGTGCCGCATGCCGCGCTCGACATGAGCAGCACCGGCGAGCCCGCGCTGATCGCTCGTTCGGGCGCGTTCGTCCGCGTCTTCGAAGCGGGCGACTGGACGGTCTACCGGCTGCGCCGGCCGTCGCCGCTGGTGGTCGTGGCGCCCGGGGGCGCCGGAGCGGCACCCGCGGGCGCCACGCCGGGCGCCGCCGTCACCGCTGTCGGTCACGACGCGGTCGCCGTGGCGGTCGCGCGGCCGGGGGCCTATTTTGTGAAGTTCACCTGGACGCCGTACTGGCGTCTCGCCGCCGCTCCGGGACCGCCGGGGACTGCCGCGGGCAGCCTGACGCGCGCCCCGGGCGATTGGACACTGTTGCGGGCCGCGCGAGCCGGACGCTATGTGCTGCGCGTGCAGCCGAGCCTGCGGACCGCGCTCTCGCAGATCTTCTAGACAAACGGGTCCGTGCCGCCGCTCACGGCGGCTCAGGCGACCCAGCTGAAGATCGCGAACTTGGCCGTCAGGACGACGCAGAGCGCGATCGACAGGGTGCAGATGACGAGGTGCGCCCGCGGGCGGCGATCGGTGAACAGCGCCATGCTCATGAAGACCGGAAAGGCGGCGAGCACGAAACGCGGCATCGACAGCAGCGGCGTCGAGGTTGCCGGGAACAGCAGCGGGTAACCGATCGTGACGAGGGCGTAGGCCGACAGCGCGAGAGGCAGGCGCCGCAGCCCGTAACAGACGGCGAGGCCGGCGATGATGAGCGCCGTCAGGTTGGTGAGGTTGGCCACGGCCAGCGGCACAACCGCCCCGGGGTGGCTCGCCGGCCAGTAGAGACGGCTCGTCTGGCCGGAGATGAGCTGGCGGGCGCCCTGGAAGGCCGCCTCGAACCCCTCCCAGAGCGCGTAGGTCGGCACCGCCAGGTAGCGCCGCCACTGGTCCTGGACCTGGGCGAACAGCAGCGGCTTGCCGAAGCTCAGGCTGAGATAGGCCATCCAGACCATCAGGCCCTCGGGGATCATCAGCAGCGACGCCGCCGCGGCGTCGGTGCGACGCAGCTTCCAGTCGCGCTGCTCGTAGTAGCAGATGGCCATGGGTACGATCAGCAGAAAGCCGGCGCTGCGGGTGAGGGCAGCGGCCAGGCCGGCGAGTCCGGCGAGCTTCCAGCGACCCTCGGTCGACCACAGGATGCAGGCGGCCGAGAGCATGAGGAACATCGACTCGCTGTACACGGCCTGCCAGAAGAAGGCTGTCGGGAAGATCGAGATGTACAGGCAGGTGCGGTAGGCGACCCTGCCGCCGTACCGGGCCGCGACCAGGCGATAGAGGAAGTACACGGCGGCGAAGTAGCAGGCCAGCGAGACGACGATGCCGGCGACCACCAGGTTGTTGTCGAAGACGATCCCGACCCAGCGCACCATCAGGGGGTAGAGCGGAAAGAAGGCCACAGTGCCGTCGTTGCCGGCGTAGCCGTCGGCGGCGATCTTCACGAACCACACGCCGTCCCACACCGCCCACGGGTTGAGTACGTGGGCGAGGAAGCCGTGGAACGGCTCGGCCAGACGGGGCAGACGCCAGGCCCACTGCGCCGGCTTGACGCCGATCACCCAGGTCGCCAGGGCGGCCGTCAACCCGATGAGCAGTCGCGAGACGACCGCCATGACCATGGTGCGCCGCAGATAGCTCGTCGTGCCGACCGCCGTGAGGTCGGCGGCGAGGGTCGCGGGCCCGGGCTCTGGCTCGAGGATGCTCGCGAGATCGATGTGCGGGGATGAGTCCGTGCGTTCCCCCGTGGGACAGGCGTCGACCGACCGGACGTCGCCTAGTATCTCACGAGGCGGGCGGTGGGGTGTCGCCGCCGGGTCCGAGCCCCGCAGCCTTGAGCTGTTCCTCGAGCGCGAACCGCAGACCGGCGGCGGCGCGGTCGGCGTCGGCCTTCGATTCCTGCCAGACGGTCAGGCGCAAGCGGACGGTGTCGGCGGCGAGNNCGCCGCGCTCGCCTCGTCGACGATGGTGAAGTTGCGGATGACTTTGCTGGCGAGCTGCTCGTTGGGAATGACGACGCGGCTGTTGTCGTCGGCGCGGATGTACGAGTAGGTCAGGCGCACCTCCTCGACCGTGCCCTGCCACTCGTCGACGGCCACGTAGTCGCCGATCCGCACCGGCTGGGCCAGGGCGACGATGACGCCTGAGACGAGGTTGGCCAGCACGGAGCGCGCGGCGAAGCCGACGATCAGAGCGGTGATGCCGGCCGAGGCGAGCAGGCCGCTGGCGACGTTGCCGACCTCGGGGAGTC
>PLTW01000001.1 GCA_003164655.1 Actinomycetota bacterium | reverse complement strand
GTGCTCGTGAAAGATCCGGGCTAGCTAGCGAGCCCGGCTCGGCGCCAGTGCGCAAGATGAGACCTCGCCGCCGCGGATCTGCCGTGAAGAGCTGACGCCGAAGACCTCCAGAGAGCTTGCCTTTGGCCTTAACGCTGCCCAGCCGTTAGCGCGCTTGCTCGTGTGGGAATCAGCGTGACCAATGCCGCCACCAAAAGAGGGCGGCCCGACGGTAGAGGCAGGAGTCATGGGCAAGCACACCTTGAAGGAGCTCAGAGCGCGCATGCGCACAGTCGGCGCGTCCGCAAGCGAGGACGAAGCGCTCGGACGTCTGTGGGGCGTGGAGAGCTGCGAGCGCTGCGGTCGTACCATCGTGCTGGGCGAGCGGCTCATGCGCCTGGCAGTCGGCGGCCGCAGGGCGGTCCTCTGTGCGGAGTGCGTTGAGCCAGCGCCGGCGGCACCAACCTGGATCGCAGCTCCTGTGCGCCTCAGCCCGATTCCCGTACGGCTCACCGGCTCAGCGCTCGAGGAATCGCAAGCAGCCTAGGACAAGCACCCCGCGGCGCCCGGCGTCACCCTGACAGACGCGCCGTTATTGTTGGCCCGGCGCCGCTGGATGAGTTGGCCTGTCGGAACCTCCCGGCGCATCGAGGAGGCGGTGAGGTTCGTGTCGGATCGACCGTCATTTTGCGTCGACCTGGTGTGGCCCACTCCGGTGGTCGCGGTAGTTGCCCTAACCGGCGAGGTCGACCTCGACACAGCACCGCGGTTCATGCAAGCCCTCTTTCGGGCGGCCGACGAGGGCGCCCGGCAGGTTGTGGTCGATCTCTCGTTGGTGCCCTTCATCGACACCGCCGGCATCGCGGCGCTGATCGCTGGCGCCAGGCGCCTGGGTGCGCAGAAGGCATCGCTCGTGGTGGTCTGCCCCGTCGCAGGGGTGCGGCGCACTCTGAGCACCAGCGGCCTGGCGGATACATTGGGCATCTGCGCCACGCGCGCCGAGGCGCTCGCCGACTTCTACGGAGAGATCGCATGAGGTGCGGGCGTGCCGGCGCGGCCTGCGGGGCTCCGCTGCCCTGCGACAACTGACTCCCTGAATGGCGTTACTTGAGGGCTAGACCTGCGCCCGTGTCGTGGCGGACTCGCAGGCATCAAGGACCCTTGGCAAGCGAGCCGCCGACAGGGCTGGTGTGCGCGGCGAAGTGACCGGTTTCGTCTCGCCGCCAGGACGTTGCTGGCCGCCTGATGTCCGGTGGCAGATTGATACGGTAGGGAGCGGCCGGTCGTGGGCATGATAGCCGTCGGCGTACGGGTCATTGCTTCTATCTTCTTGGCCGGACCCGTCCGCGCAATGGCGGCGAGCGGCCCAGGAGGACACCGTGACTGAGCGGCGCACTATTGAGGAGACGTTGGCGGCGATGCATCGTGTGGGTCGCCGTGGGCTGACCTTCGAAGAGGTCATCGAGGCCGGCCAACCAGCCCTGTATCGCCAGTTCGGCGAAGCACTTCTCTTTGTGGACGACACACTCTTCGATGTGCGCACGCCGAGCTCGCCGACCAAACTCAGGCTCGCAGTGCCGTTGCAAGACCCCCACATCGCCAGCCACACGGTCGGCATCGAGTACGGTTGGCAACATCCGGCGGACTGCTCGTGCAGATTCTGCGCGCAGCGGGACGCTGCCGCCTGACAACCACCACGCAAATCAGCCTGCCGATGTCGGCGAGCGAGCCGTGGGCGCCGGCGCCCGACCCGACGGCGAGCTCTATCTCGGGCAGGACATCGTCCGCAAATGGGAACACTCCGAACGCCACTCCCGAGCCACGGCGGCCTTGTCTGCCGCTGCCTATCGGGCAGGTGCAGTCGGCACCAGATCGTAGAGTGTCTCGCGTTCCGAACGGTCGGGCCAGGCAGTCGTTGCCCGCGCGTCGGGTTCGCCGAGCGGATAGACCAGCGAATAGGCATCGCCCAGAAGGTCGTCCCAGCTTCGGACGAAACGTCTGGCGGTCGCTGCGACGGGGAACTGCGATCGTCCGCCACGCCAGGCGTCGTAGCGCACGACGCTCGGGTAGCGCGCCATCTCCCGCCAGGCGGCAGCGACGGCCTGCACGACCGTGGCGTAGTCGTAGGCGGCGTTGGGGACCGTGGCGTGCGTTGCTGGGCAGGCCGGCCCTGATCAGTGCCCGTCGCCAGCCCGCGAACCTCAAGATGATCGCCTCGGGCCCAGGGCAAGGGCGGCCGTCGCTTCTCTCTTGTGCCCAACGGCGATAGGACTCGATGGCAAGCGGCGAGGGCAGTTCGCGAGCCGCCTGCCGCAACGCCGCGGTGAGCTCCCGGTCTGCAAAGGTCTGGCTGGATGACCGCCTGGCCCGACGTAGTACGCGAGCCTCGGGCACGCTGGCATCGACCACCCGGCGCACCTGCCCTACTTGCAGGCCGACTTGGCGAGCCACCGCGGCGTCGCTTCGCAGCCGCAGGAAGGCCGCCACGATCTCCTCTTGCCGGCCCCCGAGCGCCTGGAGACCACGGCCCATCGACAGCGGCATGACGGGTATCTCGTGGCGCCTGCGCAACTGCCCGACTGCGTTCGCGCCGACGCCCAGCTCCTCACCGATCTCGCGATTGTCGAGTCCTTGCTCGCAGAGCGCCAGCAGGCGCGCACAGGGCGGATCGGCGGCCTGCTCTGGTCTTGTCCCAGCGGTGTCCCCCGACTGACCTCGCTCGTCGAGGCAGCGCGCTGCCGTGTCGAGCCGGGCCAGGGCGCTGGCCGAGCTCTGGGCGCTCACCTAGCGGAGCTGGCGGCGACCGCTGGTGTGCGCTCCGCTGCGCCCGAGGTGCGCCGCCCAGGCCGTGCCTCCGCTGTCCGCAGACGCTTCACGCTGGCCGAGTCGATGACAGGCATGGCAGGCTGCGGCGCGCTCGCAAAAGAGGCCTGGCTTGAAGTCTGGTGCGAGGCCCCCAGGGTGAGGGCGCGCTCCTGCTGGGCGCGCACAACCTGGCTGCCCAGCAGGCGCATGTGCAGCAGATAGCCAGCCGCGACGGCGACGATGGCTGCCAGGAAGACGAGTCCGATGCCGATTGCGGCGACGTTTGCGGCGAACAGTGTCACCTCGACCTCCAAGGCTAGCGGACCACGATTACGAACCAAGCATGCCTCGGCGTCCGTTACAGCCTGATAAAGCAGGTCGGGCGTGTAATAAAGAGTTCCTAAAGGCCGATGGCGGACCGGTTGCTCGCGCCTGGGTGGATGGCACGTCGACACTGGGAATGTGCCGCCTCGCAACACCCCTCCGGTGTGCCGCCCAGCGCCTACCATCATGTAGGGAGGTTCGCAGGTCCAGCCGCTGCACCACCACCACCTCGGCTGCGCCAACCGAGGTCATTTCGTGCGCACGACGCCGGCCCTTCGTGAGTCCACCAGCAGGGTAAGCTTGGGGGATGATCGCCTTCATCACCATCAACATCGACCCGGTGATCTTTCACATTGGGGCGTTCTCGCTGCGCTGGTACTCGCTGATCATGGCTCTGGGGGTCATCGTCGGCAGCTTCATCTTCGCCGCTCAGCTGCGCCGCAAGGGCATCGAGTCGGGGCAGGTGACCGCCATGCTCATGGTCGTCGTGCCCAGTGCGATCGTCGGGGCCCGTCTGTTCAGCGTGCTCGACAACTGGGGCCACTACTCGCACGACCTCGTGGCCATCGTCAAGCCGCCCTACGTGGGACTGGCCATCTACGGCGTGCTCACCGGTGGCCTTGCGGCCCTGGCGATCTACTGCCGCGTGAGGAAGCTGCCCGTGCTGCGCGTCTTGGACTGCCTGGCTTTGGCCATCCCCGTGGGCCAGATCATCGGGCGCTTCGCCAACATCATCAACGGCGACACCTGGGGTTCGCCCACTCGCCTGCCCTGGGGGTTTGTCTACACCAACCCCCATGCCCTGTTACCAGCCAACCTGCTCGGCGTGCCGACGCACCCGACGCCGGTCTACGAGCAGCTCTGGTTGGTGATCATGGTGACCGTCCTATGGTATGCCGTGCCGCGCTTGAAGACCGACGGCATGGCCATCTTGCTCTACCTCGGCCTCTACTCGTTCGGGCGCTTCTTCATCTCGTTCTATCGGGTCAACAACATCCTGCTGCTGGGCCTGCGGGAAGCACAGCTGGTCGCCCTAATCGTGCTCGTGGCGCTGGTGCCGGTGGCAATCCTGTTGCGGCGCCGGTCCATGGCTGTGACACAGGCGCGAAGCCAGTCTCGGCCAAGATCGCGCCGAGGCTAGATGAACGACACTCTGGGCAGCAACTCAGCTGGCCAGTGAGTGCCTCAAAGCAGATGTTCGTCTCGCGCGGACTGGCGAAAGCAGTGATGTGGAACCAAGCCATGCGCAATCCCGCGAGGCATACGTCGTCATCGGTCACGGGTCTTCGAAACTTGTCAGGCGGCCAAAAGACCGTCCTCTGCAGCAGAATTGCCAGTCTCGCCGACGTGAAGCCGACACAGATCATGGAGTTCTCACGCGCGCGAGGAAGGGCCCATGTGCAGGCCCTCTCCCCCTCCAACGCAAGCCGACGCCACGTGTGGCGCCAGCCTCCTTCTCAGTAACTCCAACGCTCGTGCCGTGTCGGCAGGTGGCCAAGGGTGTCGCGGCAGTGCCGCCACTTGGGCATGACCTGGTCCAGGATGGCCACGAAGCGAGCGTTGTGCGTGGGTTCGAGCAGATGCACCATCTCGTGCACGACGACGTACTCGAGGCACTCTCTGGGCTTCTTGGCGAGCTCCGTGTTCAGGCGAATCGTGTGGGCGCTCGGGTTACAGCTACCCCATCTGGTCTTCATCTGTTGCACGAAGAACCTGTTTACGTGGACCGAGAGCCGCGGCTCCCAGGCTTCGATCAGCGGTGGCAGGGCGCTCTTGAGCAGCTGGCGATACCAGCCCGCCATCACCGCCGCCCTGGTTGCCTCGCCCGCACCGGGGCGGACACGCAACACCACGGTGCCATGCTGCATCTCCACGCTGGGGGGAGCATTCTCCTCGATCACGTTCAGAAGGAAGCGTTTGCCCCAGACATAGTGGCTCTCGCGCTCCAGGTACTCGCGTGGAGTCTCGCGCTCTTGCTCGCGCAGCTTGGTCTGCTGCTGTCTGATCCAGCCGAGTTTGGAGATCACGAACGACCGAATCGTCTCGAGGCTCATCCGCCTCGGGGCCGAAACCCGCACGTGACCCGTCGGCGGGTAGACGCTCAGATGGACGTTCTTGATGTCCTTTCTGACCACGTCGACGCTGATGTCGCCGAGCTCAAGGGTCGTAGGCATCAGTACTCGATCTGCTGCTTGATGACAGCGAAGATGCGCTCAACCTCCTCCGTCTTGTCGCCAAGCAAGGGTAACAGGGCGGCCTTGATCACGTTCTCCTTGGCCCGGTGCCCGCGCCAGTCGTCTGGGCGGACCTTGCGCACCGCCTCGTCGATAGCCAGTGCGAGCGCGAGTCTCGATTCGTTGTCCGCCTCCGAGTCGCCGGGTCTTGTGAGGTTGCTGAAGATGGCCCGCATCCCCGGCGTCTCGAGCTGTGGCGGCACGTCGTCCGCATGACCGCGCTGGACCCGCCTGGCCAGTTCGGCGATGCGCTTGAGGTACTGCTCGTAGTCGAGGCGCTTGGCCCGCAGGTCAGCGATGATCTCCTTGAGAAGCGCCGACATCTGGTCGTAGTAGACGGGGTCGCTGAGGTGCTCCTTGATGATCTTGCTGCGGACGTTGTTGGCGATCGTCTCGGCGACGGCATCCCTGTTGTGTTTGATGCCCTCGGGCAGGCTGTTGATCGCCTCGGCGATGCCGCTCTCCACGAGCACTTCCATCAACGGCATCCTGCCGAAGGGTGAGATCAACCTCGGTTCATCGGCCTCGATATAGGTGTCAATGAGGTAGCGCATGTCGGCCTCGTAAGCCTTCAGGTCGATCGTCTCGCCGCTCGCCCTGCGGATGATCTCGCGCAGATTCAGATAGCGGGAGAGGTCGGCCTTGATACGGGCGATCTCCGTATCGCCATACCCGGCTGCCTCCAGCTCGTCCGCAATGCCGGCATAGGCGCGCACCAGTGCCACCACGCCCTTGTAGAGCGAGACGCGCCGCGGTTCGCGGTCGGCCAGCTCGTCGGGAAGCTCGGTGTTGCCGCAGAAGTAGTGGATGTGCTCCAGCTCGCCCTTGGTCGGTCCGACCGGCTCACAGATCAGGGCCACTGCCTCCAAGGCGTCGTCGAGGCGCTCGCGTCCCTTGATGAGACGGTCCTGAAGCAGTACATCGGGGTCTGCGCCTCCGGCGCTGTGGTCCAACTCGGAGGTGTAGACCGCGATGGCGTTCTCGAGCTTCTTGAACAAGTCCTTGTAGTCGACGATGTAGCCGAACTCCTTGTCATCGCCGTCCAGCCGGTTCGTGCGGCAGATCGCCTGGAAGAGGCCGTGGTCCTGCATGGACTTGTCGATGTAGAGGTAGGTGCAGGGCGGCGCATCGAAACCGGTGAGCAGCTTGTCGACCACCACCAGGAGCTTCATGGCTGCGGGCTCGTTCTTGAAGAGCTCCTTGGCGTGATCCTCGTAGGTCTCGGTCTTTGACTTGCCCGGCAGCGCGTCTACCTGGTCCAGCAGTCCCGTGTAGGTGTTGTAGATGAACTGCTTGTCGGTCTCGCTGTTGGCGCCAGTCTCCTCGAGGCTGACATCGTGGGCGAAGGGGCTGTAGGAGGTGACCACCGCACACTTGCCCTTCAAGATCGTCTTCTGGAAGAGCTCGAAGTACCTGCAGGCCTCGAAGATGCTCGACGCCACCAGGATGGCGTTGCCGCGCTCACTGGAGAGCCTTGGCTTGACGCCGAAATCGAAGACGATATCGCTCACCACACGGTCCATGCGCGAACGGGAACTCAGGACCGTCTGCATGGTGCCCCATTGCTCGCGCAAGGCGCCCCTCTGCCACTCGTTCAGGGCCCTGGTCTTGGCATCGAACCAGGCGTCGATCTTGTCCTCGGAGCCCAGCCTCTGGTCGACGTCGCGGGCCTCATAGACGAGGTCGAGGATCACCTTGTCTGCTACGCCCTCGCTGAACTTGTAGGTGTGGATGTAGCCGCCGAAAATCTCGAGGCTTGTCTTTACGTCCCTCTTGAGCAGCGGCGTGCCCGTGAATCCGATGAAGACTGCCTCCGGCATCAGCGCCTCCATGGTGCGGTGCAGCTTGCCGCTCTGCGTGCGATGACACTCATCCACGAACACGAAGATCTCGCCAACCGTTGAGCAAGGCTGGGATTTCAAGTCCTCGATGAAGGCCTCGAAGTCATCCACGCCCCCTCGGCCGAACTTGTGGATCAGCGAGCACATCAGCCGTGGCTTGGCTTGGCCCAAGAGACTGACCAGATGCCGCCCGCTGCTGGTGCGTTCGATCAGCTCCCCGGCTTCGGCAAAGACGCCCTCGATCTGTTTGTCGAGCTCGTCGCGGTCGGTGACGATGACAACGCGAGCATCAGGCTTGTTCTCAAGGATCCACTTGGCCAGCAGGACCATGACAATGCTCTTGCCGCTGCCCTGCGTGTGCCACATGATGCCACCCTTGTGGGCGTCGACGTGGCGCTGTGCCGCCTTAACGCCAACGTACTGGTGAACGCGGGGCACCTTTTTGACGCCACCGTCGAAGAGCACGAAGTCGTGTATCAGCTCAATCAGGCGGTCTTTGGCGCACATCTTGAGCAAATACTTGTCGAGTTTGAAGCGGCTGTCGTCGGCTTCATCTTCCTTCCAGGTGAGGAAGTACTTCTCGGGTGTGCTGATGGTGCCGTAGCGTAGGCCCTCGGAGTCGTTGCCGGCAAAGACGAGCTGCACCGTGGGGAAGAACCAGGCGTTGAACTCGGGCAGTTGGTTGGAGAGGTTCTGGCGGATACCGTCGCCGATGGAGATGCGGCTGTTCTTGAGCTCGATCACGCCGATGGCGATGCCATTGACGTAGAGCACGATATCGGGCCGCCGCTCGTTATCGCCCCTGAGCGTCACCTCTTCGGCGATCGCGAAGTCGTTGCGCTCCGGGTGCTCCCAGTCGACTAGCGTCACCGTTTCGGTGACCTTGCCTGCCTCCGTCTTCACCGGTACGCCGTAGCGCAACAGACTGTAAACATGCTTGTTGTTGTCGTAGAGGCTGCGGTTGGGGTTCGTGGCCTCGTTGCGCAGCTCGTGGAGGGCCTTGGCAATCTGTGGCCTGGAGTAGCCGCTCCTGGTCAGGTGGGCCACAAGCAGGGTCTCCTCGACGTTGCTGTTGTCCGAACGGTCGGTCCAGTCTCCGAGATAGCGATAGCCGAGTTCGTCTTGAAAGAGGGCGATGACGCGGTTCTGAGTGACGCGTTCGGGCTGGCCAATAGTGCTCATACGAGGCGCGTCCTGCCCGTGAGGAGTTCCTGCATCATGCCCTGCTTGATCAGGCGGGCTTTGGCGAGTTTGGTCTCAAGTGCGGCAATATCGGCGTCCAAGTCCGAGAGGACCGCAACGATCGCCTCTTGTTCGGGAATCCGTGGCAGGTTCAACACGACCTCTTTGAGATCGGCCAAGGAGATACCCATGACCGTGCTGCCACTTCCGAGCTCTTCAAGCGAGGGCGCGTTGAGTGCAAACCACAGGCGCAAGTATTGACTCGACATCTCAGGCAGCGGAACAAGGGCCTTAAGATCTTGGTTGATTGCGACATCCACTTCGTAGATGACCGCCCTCCCCACGGCCATTCTTGTTGAAGTGATAAGCGTCCCTGCTGGAACAAGATGGGATGCGCTGCATCCTAGGCCCGCCTCGGTGATCGTCTCCTGGGAATGATGCGGGTCGAAGGTGCCGAGATCCTTGACGGTCACCCATGGGATATCCCCTCCCCAGTAGTCCGGATTCAAGCGACTAGGAGTCCCACCTCCAGTGAAACGGAGTATGAGCTCCCCCAAGTGCTTCGTCTCCCACTCTCCGCCGAACCCCGGCAGGCGCTTCTTGGCGGTGAGCAGCTCTTGCATCGCACCTTGCTTGAGGTGGCACTTCTTGGAAATGAGGTGCTCCAGCGATTCGATGAGGGCATCTGCGTCGCTCAGCACCTCGGCGATGGCTTCCTGCTCACCCTTGGTGGGAGGCAGAGCAATCAGCAGGCCTTGGATGTGACCAAGAAACAGATTCGCCTGAGCGCCTTGGTTCAGGCTGGCGGCAATCTGCCTCTGGCCTACAGAAGACTGCAGGAAGTACTGTAGGTACGAACCGCACAGCTTGACGGGATCAGCCTTCACCATAGCCGCACTTCTGACCATGACGCACTCGAGGCCCTCGGGCACAACGGCAACCCGACCGACAGTGCCAGAACATGAAATCAGAACGTCACCCGCCTGCGGATCGCAGCGAAGCCGTATTCGCTGGTACTCATCGCTGCAGACATGATCCACGTCCAGCAGATCAATATGACCGTCCTGCACATTCCGTGCGGAGAGTAGGTAGTAGCCACTAGGAGACCGCGTCGGGGTTTGATGTTCGCCGTCGGTGATCTTCGTCGACAAGGCAATCAGTGGAAACACGGCCCAGTCCAGCGGAATCACTCCAACGTCGGTGAGCCCGTACCCAAGCCTCACATCCACGAGAAGCCCATCCTCTCGAGGTGGTGGTTCACGACCTGCTCCAGTTCGGCGACCTTGGCCACGGCCTGCGGCAGTGGGGTTTCGTACCGCTCGGCCAGTTCTGCCGCGTGCTGCGTGAGCGTTTGGCTGATGCGATCCATCTCGCCGTGGATTGAGGCAGCCAATGTGGCTAGCCACTTGTCCTCAACCACCAGCGTCTTGACCTCGGCCTCGATGAGCGTTGGGTACTTGACTAGCGACTTGGCGTCGAGACGGGCCTCAGCCTCCTTGAGCGCCTTCTTGCGAGTGGCCTCTTCGGCAGCGAGCGTCAGCCACGCTGTGAGCGCGTCAGCCTCGTCCTTGGATTCCTCGTCATCCTTGATCTCCCTGAGGCGTGAAGTGACGTTGACCTTGTTCACCTTGTCGAGTTCGGAGAACAGGCCCTCATCGCCGCCGTATTCCTCCTCCAGCTCAACCATCTGCGCCCTGAGGCTCCCGAGTTCGGCCTCGAGGGCGTTGATGGCGGCCTGTTCTTCGGCAAAGTAGCGGGCCACGATCAGGGGCTTAGGTACGAGATCGCACGCCCAGCCCTTGTCCGTCTCCTTGCCTTTCTTGTCGGTCACGGTGATGCGGTAGGTCTCGGCCGTCCAGCCGTCGACAGCGATCAGGTAGCAGTCGTCCTGCATGGTGGCCGCCCAGTAGTCCATGAGGTGCTGGTAAATGTCGTACTGGGCGATAAGCGGAACGTCGGCGTAGTGGGCGAGCAGGCTTTCGCCCAAGTCGGCCACGACGCTCTTGGGGTGGCAGCCGGCTTCGAGGGCCTTGAGCGTGGCGGCGGCCTTGGTGTGCCACTTGCCGAAGTGCGCCTCCATCTCGGCCATGAAGCGGGCGAACTCGGGGTGCCCGTAGATGGTGGTCTTGATCGCCGCCTTGTCCACGACGAGACGCACATAGCCGGGACGCAGGTCGGCGAACAGCTCCGAGCGTAGCTGCGGGCAGACCGTCCAGTAACGGGCGAGAGAGTCCGCATTGGCGACGGGTATGCCGCCCTTGAGGTGGCCCTCGATGTCCTGGATGTCCTCGGGCTCTTGGCTGTCGATGTAACGCGGGATGTTCAGGTTGAACTCGTTCTGCTCGATCTCTTTGAGGCTCACCAAGCGGGAGTACTTCTCGACCTCAAGCTGCTTGGTGAAGGCATCGACGATCCGGTGGATGTCCTGCTCGCGCAGTCGGTTCTTGGCACCGTCCTTGATGAAGCCCTTGCTGGCATCGACCAGGAAGACGCCCTTGCGCAGATGCGCATCCTCCTTGTCGATGACATTGATGCACGCTGGGATGCCGGTGCCGTAGAAGAGGTTGGGAGGCAAGCCGACGACGCCCTTGATGTGGCCCTGGCGGATAAGGTTGCGGCGGATGTCGGCCTCGGCATTGCCGCGGAAGAGCACGCCGTGGGGCAGGATGCAGGCTCCCTTGCCGGTGCTCTTGAGGGAGCGCACGATGTGGAGCAGGTAGGCGTAGTCGCCCTGTCTGGCAGGCGGGATGCCGAAGTGCTCGAAACGACCGTGGGGGTCGTTTGCCGGGTCAAAACCGTGGCTCCATCGCTTGTCGCTGAACGGCGGATTGGCGACCACGTAGTCGAAGGTCTTGAGCTGGCCGGAGGTGCCGGTGAAGTGCGGGCTGGATAGCGTGTTTCCCTGCCAGATCACCGCCGTAGGGTTGTCGTGCAGGATCATGTTCATGCGGGCCAGGCCCGCTGTGGAGGCGTCCTTCTCCTGCCCGTAGAGGGTGACCTTGGTGCGGGCCGCGTCACCCACCTTGAGCAGCAATGAGCCCGAGCCGCATGTGGGGTCGTAAACGGTCGTGGTGGTCGTCGTTTCGGCGCTCTGGATGCCCAGGATCTGGGCCATGATGCGGCTGACTTCGGCGGGCGTGTAGAACTGCCCCTTGCTCTTGCCGCTCTCGGTGGCGAAGTGCCTCATCAGGTACTCGTAGGCGTCACCGAGGAGATCATCGTCGCCGGCGCGATTCTTGGAGAAGTCGAGCGCCCGATTCTCGAAGATGAGGATCAGGCTAGTGAGACGATCGACCATCTCCTTGCCGCTGCCGAGCTTGCTGGGATCGTTGAAGTCCGGCATGTCGGAGAGCTTGTTGGCGCTGGCCAGCGGCGCGAGGATCTTCTTGTTGATGTCGTCGCCGATGGTCGGCTTGCCCTTGAGGGCCACCATGTCTTTGAAGCTCGAGCCAGGCGGGATTGTGATCGGGGCATAGGGGATGCCGTCGCACTTGTCGCTGACGTACTTCACGAAGAGCAGCACCAGCACATAGTCCTTGTACTGGCTGGCATCCATGCTGCCGCGCAGCTCGTCGCAGCTGGCCCAGAGCGAGGAGTAGAGCTCAGACTTCTTCAGTGGCATGTGCCCGCCTCCTCACGCTCGGCCACGGCAATTCGGTCTGTTGGCCGGGGCTCGCGCACGGCGACACCTTGCGCGGCGGACTGGTCGATTCCGTCGTAGTCCTGGAACACCCAGCCCGCCGCCTCAAGCTGGCGGTCGGTCTCCCGGCGAGGCCTGTGCTCCGACGGCATGCCTGTCCACTCCCCCCATGAGATCAATCGTCAACTCATCTTACTTCACGCCTGGGACGCGCTGATGGACACCGGAGAGCGAGGAGGGCCATTGATCTCGCTGCTGGAGGTCTCCACGTTCTGTCATCGCCCTGAGAACCGCGGACGTGCAGCACCTTCCCGAAGCCAGCCGCCATGCTGCCGACGCGCAGCCGGAGCCGACGCGCTCATCGCAGGCAGCTACTCCCAGTACCCGGGTGGGGTGCGCACCGCCTCGTCGGCGGCGGCGAGGTCGAACTCCTCGGCGTCGAAGTACGGACACCACTCGCGCAGCTCGACGTACTCGGCACAGGCGGGATCGGCGAGCACCTCGAGCAGGTGCTCGTAGCCCCAGACACCTCCGCAGTCCTCGGGGGGAGCGGCGCGCTCGCCGGCCGTGCAGCGCGGATAGCGCTGCACGGGATCGGCGCTGAGGCGCTCCTCGACCTCGAGGCGATGGCGCCAGTTGTCGCCGAAGTCGTAGAGGTAGGTGAGCTTGCGTGCCCCGCTTGCCAGTAGACTCGCAAGCTGAAGGCCGGTCTCGTCCTCGTGGCCCAAGGCAGCAGGCTCGTCGCCGTCGGGGTCGGCCATGACGATGCGCCGCTTGCCTGCGGCGAACTCGTGCAGGTGCGTGTTGCTCCAGCCTAAGGCGGCGCAGATCACGTCGCTCAGCTGGGCCATCGTGAGCTCCTCGGGCACCTCGAGGCAGCGCCAGATGGGCGGCGTGATGTCCTCGAGGGTGATTCTCAGACGCGCGATCCTGGTCACGGCGGGTCCTCCTGGAGACGACGTGGTGGCCGGTCTTGCGGTCGGCACTCGACCAACCCCAGCTCCAGGGCACGCCGCACGGCGGCCGCGCGGCCGCGCACTGCGAGCTTGCGGTAGATGATCGAGGCGACGCAGCTCACCGTCTTGGCCGCGATGCCCAGCCGCAACGCTAGCTGCGCGAAGGTGGCGCCGGTGGCGAGCAGGGTGAGCACCTCGCGCTCGCGCGGCGTGAGCTTCCGATGTTCTGCGGCAAGGTGCGAGATGTGCCCCGGGCTGCAGCCGACCTCGGCCGCCAAGGTCTTGCGCGACTCGCCCGCCAGATAGCGGCGCACGATCTCGACCTCCTTGTTCGCATCGAAGGCATAGTGGTGGTAACGCAGGCGGCGACCGTGCTCGCCGGCGATGCCCTGTTCGGCGAGGATCTCGGAGATGCTGCGCTGATTGGCCCTGTAGGCGCGTGCTAGCCCGGCGACCGACTCGCCCGCCTGCCAGCGACAGGCGATCTCGCTGCGAGTCGCCGAGGCGAAACGGCGCTTCTTGGCGTCGAGCCACTGCTCGTCGTGCCAGAGCACCCCCAGGCGCGCCTGGGAGACGGCGAAGCCGCGCCGCAGGGCCTCGCGCGACTCCTCGGGATGTTCTGCATGCCAGCGTCGGCAGCCGTCAAGGTAGGCGGGGTCGCGCGCGTGCAGCTGCTCGACCGTCTGGGGCCGGTGCTTGGGCATCGGACGCCGGTTCTCGTGCAGGGCGCGGCAGGCAGCCGCACGGCGCTTGGGGTCGCGCATCATCTCGCGGGTGAGCGCGGCCTGGCGGGCGAGGAATTCGGGCGTGGAAAACGACTGCTTGCGCATGAAGCCGTAGTGCTCGCGGACCTGATCGGCGCTTACCCCGTGACCGTAGCGGAGGTGATGGCCGACGACATGAAGCGAATCGCGGCTGCAGAAGGGGCAGACACCCTCCCGGCAGGCGGCAAGGATCTCGTCGCGGGTGAGCGCCGGCCAGGGGACGTCCTCACCGAGCACGAGTGTCTTGGCGCGCGTCACCGTGACGCTCATTCTACACGGGGCCTGTGCTGGCCGGGACGTGCCCTCAACGACTGGGTGCTGCATGACTGCGGAGTCGGGCCGTGTTCAGAAGTGGTCGCAAAGGGAGCGATCAGCCGCACAGGTCCGCCAGACCTGTGCGGCCTCAGAAACTGTTGCACAGGCGCCTGCCGCCGACGCGATGCCGACGGCCAGAGCGCGACTGGAACGCTCGCCGCGAGCTTGTCGACGGCCGCGGCACTGCGCTTGCGCGGGTTGCTCGCATAGGCGATGACTCGCTCGATCGGCCACACTTCGACTTTGAGCGGCGTGTCTTCTGGCATCGTGCCCTCCTCGTTTGGCTTCGAGGAGAGCGTCGCAGGCGCGTCACCCGTTCCCGCACAGGGGTGCTATCGCTTCGCGCACCACTCAAGACGTAGATCGGAAGTTTTCGCGCCTCTCCAGCGCGCGAGGTCCGGGGCGGCCTCGGGAGGGCCGTGACCCCCTTACCGGTCGGCGGGTCTCGCCCAACCGCGACGTGAGTGTGGCGCCATGCTCATACGCACTACCGCGTCGGGAGTCGAGACAAGCTACTCGCAGGATCCGCGCGATGTTGTCGCCGCAAGCGACCGTCAGGTGTTCTGAGGAGATCGGCGCCGATTCCGCGGCAAGGTCTCGAGAGAGCCTGACACTGGCCCCATCGACTTCTGCCGGTCAAGCGGACGGCGGCCCGGCCACTCACGACGCCTCTTCGAGTGCCCCCTCGAACTGGCTCGCGTAGAGGTCGTAGTAGAACCCGCGCGCGTCCATGAGCTCCTTGTGCGAGCCTTGCTCGATGATGTGCCCGTGGTCCATGACGAGGATGATGTCGGCGCCGCGGATGGTCGAGAGCCGGTGGGCGATGACGAAGCTGGTGCGGTCCTTCATCAGCTCCGCCATGGCCTCCTGGATGAGCACCTCGGTGCGCGTGTCGACCGAGCTCGTGGCCTCGTCGAGGATGAGGATATCCGGGTCCGAGAGGAACGCCCGGGCGATGGTGAGCAACTGCTTCTCGCCCTGGGAGACGGCGGTGGCGTCGTCGTCGAGCACGGTGTCGTAGCCGCCGGGGAGGGCGCGCACGAAGTGGTCGATGCGCGCCGCCTGGGCGGCCGCGCGCACCTCGTCGTCGGTCGCGCCCTCGCGACCGTAGGCGATGTTGTCGTGGATCGTGCCGCTGAACAGCCAGGTGTCCTGCAGCACCATGCCGAACAGGTCGCGCAGGCCGTTGCGCGTCATGTCGTGCGCGTCGACGCCGTCGACGGTGATCCTGCCGTGGTCGATCTCGTAGAAGCGCAGCAAGAGGTTGACGAGGGTGGTCTTGCCGGCTCCGGTGGGACCGACGATGGCGACGGTCTGACCGGGCTTGACGTCCAGCGTGAGATCCTCGATGAGCGGAGCGTCCGGGACGTAGCGGAACGACACGTCTTCGAGCGTGATATGGCCGCGCGTGTGCTCCAGCACGACCGGCGTGGCCGGGTCGGCCTCTTCTTCGGGCTCGTCGAGCAGCTCGAAGACGCGCTCGGCCGACGCCGCCGTGCTCTGCAGCACGTTCATGATGCTGGCCACCTGCGTGATCGGCATCGTGAACTGGCGCGAGTACTGGATGA
>PLTW01000126.1 GCA_003164655.1 Actinomycetota bacterium | reverse complement strand
CCCAGGGCGCGTCGCCCGCGCCGCCGCCGCCGGGCGCGGGCGCACCGACACGCCGTCCGCTTCGTGGGGGCGCGTCGTCCGCGAGGGCGCCGCCGCCGGGCGCGGCCGGGGCGGCCGAAGGCCGCCCCGGCCGCGCCCACAAAAGGCAGTCCCGCGGTGTCTCGGTTTGTACACCTGGGCCCACGAATCGCGTCGAGTTTCGTGCTACTTTCTGAAGCTTGGGATGGCTGAATCCGGCTGCACACGGTGCGCTTCTCGTGCTACACTGCAACTACTTGCACACGGATTCACAAGGCGCGCCGAAAGCGCTGGTCGCCGACCGATTATCGAGCGGTCGCGAGAACCACGAATAAGGCGGGGGGAGCAATTCCTGGCATTCGCACAGTGCAGTGTCCGTACGTCCACACGTCGTTGCCCGGCTGCGGGGCGCGTGGGTGTCAAGTCGTGGGGAGCCACGTGACGATCTGGAGAGGAGTATGACGGAGCTAACGACTACGCCACAGGCCAAGGCCGTGCACAAGGCGTTCACCGACGACGTCATGCACATGCCCGCCGGCGAAAAGATCAAGATCTGTCAGCAGTGCGGCACCTGTACCGGTTCGTGCCCGACGAGCTACCTCATGGACTACGGTCCGCGCGAGGTCATCGCCGCCTTCCGGGCCGGCATGATCGACAAGGTCGTCAAGAGCAACACGATCTGGCTGTGCACCTCGTGCTACTCGTGCACGGTCCGCTGTCCGGCCGGCATCAAGATCACCGACCTCATGTACGAGCTCAAACGCCTCGGCATGAAGTACGACCTTCTGCCCAAGAACAGCACGAACCCGGCCATGACCAGGTACTTCATCGACAGCGTCCGCAAGCACGGTCGCAGCCACGAGGTGGAGCTCATCGGCAAGTTCGTCATGACCAAGAACCCGGGTCTGGCCTTCAAGTTCATGGGGGTCGGCGCCAAGCTGTTCCTGGACGGCCGCATGCCGCTGTTCGCCAAGAACATCAGGGGCCACGACGAGATCGCCAAGATCTCCGCCTATCTCGAAGCCCAGGAGGCAAAGGTCCAATGAGATACCTCTACTATCCCGGGTGTTCGGCCGAAGCGACCGGCAAGGCCTACGATATCTCGACACGCGCTCTCATGGCCAAGCTGGGCGTCGAGCTGATCGAGCTCGATGACTGGAACTGTTGCGGCGCCACCAGCTACTTCTCGGTGCGCGAGCTCGACTCGTTCGCCATCGCCGCCCGCAACCTGTCGATCGCTCAAGCGCAGGGCGACGAAGACCTCGTGGCCATCTGTAACGCCTGCTACACCACGCTCTCAAAGACCAACCGCTACATGGCGGAGAGCGACGAGGTCTTCAAGGCCGTCAACGGCGCTCTCGGCGTCGTCGGCCGCAGCTACGACGGCAAAAAACCGGTACGTCACATCATGGACGTGCTCATCAACGACGTCGGGCTCGACGCCGTCGCCGACAAGGTCACCCGGCGCCTCACCGGTGTCAAGGTGGCGCCCTACTACGGCTGCCAGTACTCGCGGCCCATGGGCACCTTCGACGACACCGAGTTCCC
Source organism: Actinomycetota bacterium (assembly GCA_003164655.1). GTDB lineage: Bacteria > Actinomycetota > Thermoleophilia > UBA2241 > UBA2241 > Bog-752. The sequence continues at coordinate 34,661 of PLTW01000126.1, read as the reverse complement.
GACCACCATGGACAGCCTCTTCAAGGCGCTGGGCGCCGAAGTCGTCGACTACCCGTCCAAGCTCAAGTGCTGCGGCGGCCTGATGATGATGACCAAAGAAGAGGGCGCCCTGCGCATGTGCCACGAGCTCCTAAAGACGGCGGCCGACAAGAACGCCGACGTCATCGTCGCGGCCTGTCCGCTCTGCGAGATGAACCTCGAGGCCTACCAGCCGCGCGTCAACTCGACGTTCGGCACCAATTTCAAGATCCCGGTCATGTACTTCACCCAGCTCGCCGGCCTCGCGTTCGGCGTCGAACCCAAGAAGCTCGCCATCGACTTGCAGCTCGTCTCGTGCGACGACGTGCTCGCGGCGATCCCGGCGTGAGCGGCGAGGAGGAGATGACGATGGCTGAAGAAAAGATCGGCGTCTACATCTGTCACTGCGGCACCAACATCGGTGGCAAGGTCGACGTCGAAGAGGTCACCAAGTGGGCCGCCACGCAGCCCAACGTGGCCGTGGCGCGCGAGTACAAGTACATGTGCTCCGATCCGGGCCAGGATCTCATCAAGAACGACATCAAGGAGCTCGGCATCACGCGCGCGGTCGTGGCGGCCTGCTCGCCGACCATGCACGAACCCACTTTCCGCAAGGCGGCCTCGGACGGCGGCCTCAATCCGTATCTGCTGCAGATGGCCAACATCCGCGAGCACTGTTCGTGGGTGACCATCGACCCGGTGGCCGCCACCGCCAAGGCCAAGCGCATCCTCAGCGCCCAGATCCATCGGCTGCCGCTCAACGAGCCGCTCGAGCCCATCGAGGTGCCGGTCAACCACGACGTTCTGGTCGTGGGCGGCGGCATCGCCGGCATCGAGGCGGCTCTCAAGCTGTCGGCCACCGGCAAGCACGTCACGCTGGTCGAGCGCAACCCCTCGATCGGCGGCCATATGGCCATGTTCGACAAGACCTTCCCCACGCTCGACTGCGCCGCCTGCATCCTGACTCCCAAGATGTCGGCCCTGGGCAAAGACCCCAACATCACCCTCATGGCCTACTCCGAGGTCGAATACGTCGAGGGCTACGTCGGCAACTTCACGGTCAAGGTCCGCAAGAAGGCGCGCTACGTCAACACCGACATCTGTACGGGCTGCGGCGCCTGCCAGGAAGCCTGCGTGGTGCGCAAGGTCAAAAGCGAGTTCGACCAGGGCCTCGGCTTTCGCAGCGCCATCTACATCCCCTTCGCGCAGGCGGTGCCGCTGCGCGCCACGATCGATCCCGCCAAGTGCCTCACGCTGTCCAAGGGCAAGTGCAAGCAGCAGACCTGCGTGTCGGCCTGCGGCCCGGGGGCCATCGACTTCGAGCAAAAAGACGAGGTCGTCGAGCTCGACGTCGGCGCCATCATCATGGCTACCGGCTTCGAGCTGTGGGACGCCGCTCAGGAGACGCGCTACGGGTACGGCCGCCTCGACAACGTGATCACCAGCCTCGAGTTCGAGCGCATCTCCAACGCCTCGGGCCCGACCGGTGGCGAGATCGTCTGCAAGAACGGCGAGGCGCCCAAGTCGGTCGTCATCCTGCACTGCGTGGGCAGCCGCGACCAGAACTATCAGGAGTTCTGCTCGCGCGTGTGCTGCATGTACTCGCTTAAGTTCTCGCACCTGATCAAGGAGCACCTGCCCGAGACCGAGGTATACGAGCTCTACATCGACATGCGCTGCTTCGGCAAGAACTACGAAGAGTTCTACCGGCGGCTCATGGACGAGGGCGTCAACTTCGTCCGCGGCCGCGCCGCCGAGGTCACCGACGTCGCCCTTTCGCCCGACGAAGAGGGGCGCCTGGTGGTCAAGACCGAAGACACGCTGCTGGGCATCGTCAGGCGCATCCCCGCCGATATGGTGATCCTCTCGGCCGGGCTCTCGCCGGCCCACGACGCCAAAGAGGTCTCGCAGATCTTCGGCTTCGGCTGCAGCGCCAACGGCTTCTACCTCGAGCGCCACCCCAAGCTCGAACCGGTCGCGACCGTCACCGACGGCATCTTCATCGCCGGCTGCTGTCAGTATCCCAAGGACATCCCCGACACCGTCGCCCAGGCGGGCGCCGCGGCGGCCGGGGTGCTGGGCCTGGTCGACAACGACACCGTCAAGGTCGAACCCACGATCTCCTACATCGATCCCGAGAAGTGCTCGGGCTGCCACATCTGCGTGGGCCTGTGTCCGCACAACGCGATCCAGTACAACGAGGAGAAGAACGCAGCCGAGGTGATCGAGGCGGCCTGCAAGGGCTGCGGCGTGTGCGTCTCGGCCTGCGGCTCCAACGTGCCGCAGCAGCGCGGCTACCTCGATGTGCAGATCTTCGCCGAGATCGAAGGGGCGCTCGCCGTCTAGGCGGGCGCGACCGTAAGGAGACGACAGTGAGTGACAACGGATTCGAACCACGGCTGATCGGGTTCCTGTGCCGTTGGTGCAGCTACAACGGCGCCGATCTGGCCGGCACGGCACGTCTCAAGTACCCGCCGAACATGGTGCCCATCAAGACCAACTGCTCCGGGCGCGTCGAACCCACTCACATCATGAAGGCCTTTGCCGACGGTGCCGACGGCGTGATCATCGCCGGCTGCCACCCCGGCGACTGCCACTACATCAACGGCAACTACCGCACGGCGGGTCGCTACCCGCTCATGGAGAAGCTGCTCGAGCAGCTCGGCCTCGAACACGGCCGCGTGCGTCTCGAGTGGGTCTCGGCCGCCGAGGGCGACAAGTTCGCCCGCGTCGTCGGCGAGTTCACCGAGGAGATCCGGGCGCTCGGCCCGCTGGGCTGGAGCGAACAGTTCAAAGACGAGGCCGCCGCAGTGGCCCCGGAGGCGGTGACCGCATGAGCAAGTTCAAGTTCGCCATGTACTGGGCGGGCAGTTGCGGCGGCTGCGAGATCGCCCTGCTCGAGATCCAGGCCAAGATCATCGAGGTCGACCAGAACTACGACGTCGTGTTCTGGCCGGCGGCCGCCGACTTCAAGTACAAAGACGTCGAAGGCTACGACGACGGCTACATCGACGTCTGCCTGTTCAACGGCTGCATCCGCAACTCCGAGAACGAGCACCTCGCCAACCTGCTGCGCGCCAAGAGCAAGGTGCTGGTCGCCTTTGGCGCCTGCGCCACCATGGGCGGCATCCCGGGCCTCGCCAACCTGTCGAGCGCCCAGGAGATCAAAGACCTCGTCTACACGCAGACGCCGTCGGTCGACAACCCCGACAAGGTCTATCCGCAGGAGCGCTTCACGGTGCCCGAGGGCGAGCTCGACCTGCCGCACATGTACGACACCGTCAAGACGCTCGAGCAGACGGTCGACGTCGACTACTTCATGCCCGGCTGCCCACCCGAAGCCCACCAGATCGCGGGCGTGCTCGACGTCGTCACCGCCGCCCTCAAGGGTGAGGGCGAGCTGCCGCCCAAGGGGGCGACCATCGGCGTCGCGCCCAAGTCGTGCTGCGACGAATGCGAGCGCGTCAAAGACGAAAAGAAGATCGCCGGCTTCAGGCGCATCTGGGAGTTCTTCCCGGATCGCGAGAAGTGCCTGCTCGAACAGGGCGTCATCTGCATGGGTCCGGCGACCGCCGCCGGCTGCGGCGCGCGCTGTACCAGCGTGGGCATGGCCTGTCGCGGCTGCTACGGCCCGCCCGAGGGCGTGGTCGATCAGGGCGCCAAGATGCTCAGCACCCTGGCCTCCATCATCGATGCGCCCGACCCCGACGAGATCGCCCGCATCGCGGCCACCGTGCCCGACCCGGTAGGCACGTTCTACCGTTTCGGTCTCGCCAGTTCGCTGCTCAGGAGGGCGAGAGTCTGATGAGAAAGGTAAGCGTCGATCCCATCACCCGGCTCGAAGGTCACGGCAAGATCGAGATCTTCGTCGACGACGACAACAAGGTGCAGAACGTCTACTTCCAGGTCCCCGAGCTGCGCGGCTTCGAGCGCTTCTGCCTCGGGCGTCCGGTCGAAGAGCTGGCGCGTATCACGCCGCGTATCTGCGGCGTGTGTCCCGAGGCCCACCACATGGCCGCCACCAAGGCCATCGACCAGGTCTTCGGGGTCGAGGTGGCGCCCACCGGGCGCATGCTGCGCGAGCTGCTCTACAACGCCTTCTACGTCACCGACCACACCACTCACTTCTACATTCTCGCCGGCCCCGACTTCATCATGGGCCCCGAATCCGACCCGGCGAAGCGCAACATCCTCGGCGTCATCAACAAGGTGGGCCTCGAGATCGGCGGCGCGGTCATCAAGCTGCGCGCCGACGCCGCCGAGCTGATCAGCATGATCGGCGGCAAGCAGATCCACCCGGTCATGGGCCTGCCCGGCGGCGTGAGCCAGGCCATCACGGCCGAGCAGCGCGACCGCATGGTGCAGATCACCGCCGAGCAGGTCGAGTTCGCCAAGTTCACCATGGGGCTGTTCAACGACGTGGTGCTGGGCAACAACGACTACGTTGACCTCATCAAGAGCGACGCCTTCACCCACGAGACCTACTACATGGGTCTGGTCGACGAGAACAACAAGGTCAACTTCTACGACGGCAAAGTGCGGGTCGTGGGCCCCGACGGCGCCGAGCTCGAGAAGTTCGAGGGCAAGGACTACCTCGCTCACCTGGCCGAGCACGTCGAGCCCTACAGCTACCTCGTCTACCCGTACCTCAAGTCGGTGGGCTGGAAGGGCTTCGTCGACGGCAAGGACTCGGGCGTCTATCGCGCCTCGCCGCTGAGCCGCCTGAACGCCTCCGACGGCATGGCCACACCGCTTGCCCAGGCCGAATACGAGCGCTTCTATGAGACGCTCGGCGGCAAGCCGGTCCACGCCACCCTGGCGACCCACTGGGCGCGCCTCGTCGAGCTGCTCTACGCGGCCGAGCGGGCCCACGAGCTGGCCACTGACCCCGACATCATCAACCCCGACGTGCGCAACATCCCCACAGGCATCGTCGGCGAGGGCGTCGGTGTGGTCGAAGCGCCGCGCGGCACGCTCTACCATCACTACAAGACCGACGACAAGGGCATGGTCACGGCCGTCAACCTGATCGTCGGCACGACCAACAACAACGCCGCCATCTCGATGTCGCTCAAAAAGGCAGCCGAGGGCCTGCTGACGGGCGGCAAGGAGATCAAGGAAGGCACGCTCAACATGATCGAGATGGCCTTCCGCGCCTACGATCCGTGCTTCGGCTGCGCCACGCACACGCTGCCCGGCGAGATGCCGCTCCAGATCACCGTCCGCAACGAGACGACCCACGACGTCGTCGCGACGGCCCAGCGGAACATGTAGGCAGATGACGACTCTCGTCCTCGGCATGGGGAATCCGATCCTCTCCGATGACGGGCTCGGCCTGGTCGTAGCCCGTCGGCTTCGGGAGCTCCCCATGCCGCAGGACGTGGAGGTCGCCGAAAGCGAGGTCGGCGGCCTGCGCCTGCTCGAACTCGTGCGCGGCTTCACGAAGGTCGTCATTATCGACGCTCTGCGCAGCGGCGGCGCGCCCGGCGAGATCAAGCGCCTCGACGCCGACGAGTTCCGTGGCGGCCACCGCTACGGCTCTGCTCACAGCATCCATCTGGGCACCGTTCTCGAGCTCGGTCGGGAGCTCGGTCTGCCCATGCCGGCCGAGGTGGTCGTCTACACGGTCGAGGCGCTCGACGTCGAGACCTTTGGCGAACAACTGTCCGAGCCGGTGGCCGCCGCCGCCGGGCGGCTCGTCGACCTGATCGGCGACGAGCTTGCCACCGGCGTCTGCCCGGCGAGTCTCGCGGCGGCCTCGTGAGCGCGATGCTGGGCAGCCGGGTCTCCGGCGGTGTCGCGACGCGCGCCGCGGTCAGCGTGGCCGTCGTCTCGACGCACGGTGTCGCGGCGCTGCGGGCCACGCTGCACCGCCTGCGCGAGACGACCGGGCACGACGTCGAAGTCGTCGTTCTGGCCGCCCAGCACGCCGAAGACGTCGTGGCCTACATCACCCGCCACTACCTGAGCGGCGACGTGTCGGCCATGGCCCTCGAAGCTTCCGAACGCGAGATGGCCCACTGCGGCATCGACACGGCCTTCCAGATGTCCGGCGGCGAGATCCTCGTGCGCGTGCAGGACGATCTCGCCTTCGCGCCCGGCTGGCTCGACGCGGTGGTCGGGGCGATGCAGGCCAATCCCGACATCGGCATGCTGGGACTCGTGCTCGACGACGAACCGCGGCGCCGCGGCCGGCCACCCAAGATACGGGCGCCTGAAGACGTCGACCACGTCGACCTGCGCGCCTTCGCCGTCACCCAGACGCTGCTGCGCGAGCACATGAGCGAGCTCAAGGGCGACCGTTGCGCCGACGGCTGCCGGTTCCAGCTGCGGCTGCGCCAGCTCGGTTACCGGATCGCCTACCTNNCGCGGCTGCAGCAGAGCTACCGTCTGGGCGAAGAGGTCCTCACGCCCTGCGCGGCCTGCGACGACGAGGAGTTCGAGGTCCTGGCGGCGCAGATCGACTTTTGCGCGGCCCACGACGTGCCGGTCGGCTACACCTACACCCTGCGCTGCGCCGGCTGCCACGCGCTGCGCTTCGAAGAGGATCACCAGTTCCGATGTCCGACGTGACGCCCGCGGCGCGCGGAGAGGGTGCGCCGGGCGAGGCGAGCGCGCGCCGACTGCGCGTGCGCGGCGTGGTACAGGGAGTCGGCTTTCGGCCGTTCGTCTACAACCTGGCGCTGCGCTGCGGCGTGAACGGCTGGGTGCGAAACACCTCGGCCGGAGTGGAGATCCAGATCGAGGGCGGCGCCGAGCGCGTGGCGGCGTTTCGCGCGGCTCTGCCGCGCGAAACGCCGCCACGCGCCTTCATCGCCGCCCTCGACGACGAGCCGGCCACGGCCGAGGGCGCCGCTCAGTTCTCCATACTGGAAAGCGCCGCCGATCCTTCGGCCTACCAGCTCGTCTCGCCCGACATCGCCACCTGCGACGACTGCCGCCGCGAGCTGCTCGAGCCGTCCGACCGCCGCTACCGCTATCCGTTCACCAACTGCACCAACTGCGGTCCGCGGATCACGATCATCGACGACCTGCCCTACGACCGCCGGCGCACCTCCATGCGGGCCTTCCCGATGTGCCCGGCCTGCCTGCGAGAGTACGGCGACCCGACCGACCGGCGCTTTCACGCCGAGCCCAACGCCTGCCCGGTCTGCGGGCCGCAGGTGACCCTTGTCGACGTCCGCTCCGGCGGGGAGGGCGGCATCGTGCTGGCCAGCGGCGGTTACGAGCCCATCGCTCGGACAGCCCGGCTGCTGTGCGACGGCGCGATCGTGGCCGTCAAGGGCCTCGGCGGGTTCCACCTGGCTTGCGACGCCACCGACGAGGCGGCCGTGCGGCGCCTGAAGGAGCGCAAGCGCCGCCCCCACAAGCCGCTGGCCGTGATGTTTCGCGACCTCGAGCAGGTCGCCGCTCATTGCCGCCCGACCGCCGCCGAACGGGAGCTGCTGGCCGCGGTCGAGCATCCCATCGTGCTGGTCGAGTGGCAAGCGGGCGCGATCGGACCCGAGGTCGCCGTAAATCAGCGCTATCTCGGCGTCATGCTGCCCTACACACCCCTGCACATCCTGCTGCTTGAGGCGGCCGGCCGGCCGCTGGTCATGACCAGCGGCAATCTGGCCGAGGAGCCGATCGTGGCCGACATCGCCGACATCGGACGCCTCGCCGGCATCCCCGACTACCACCTCGTGCACGACCGCGAGATCGTGGCCCGCTACGACGACTCGGTGGCCATCGTGCGGCGCGAGCGTCCCCGCCTGGTCAGACGCTCGCGGGGCTACGCGCCGTTCCCGCTGGAGCTGCCGCGCGAGCTGCCCCAGGTGCTGGCCTGCGGCGCCGAGCTGAAGAACACGTTCTGCCTTACGCGCGAGCGCAACGCGTTTCTGTCGCAGCACATCGGCGACCTCGAGAACCTGGAGACGCTCGAGCACTTCGAGGCGAGCATCGCGCTCTACGAGCGCCTCTTTCGCCTTACACCCGAGGCCGTGGCCTACGATCTGCACCCCGAGTACCTGGCGACCAAGTACGCGCTGGCGCGCATCGCTCGAGGGGCCCAGGCGGCGCCTGTCGCGGGCCCCGCCGCACGGGGCGAGGCGGCGCCGCTCGAGGCGGTCGGCGTGCAGCACCATCATGCTCACATCGTGTCGTGTCTGGCCGAGAACGGGCATTCCGGGCCGGCCATCGGCGTGAGCCTGGACGGTCTGGGCTACGGCGACGACGGCGCGCTCTGGGGCGGCGAGATCCTGATCTGCGACCTCGAGCACTCGCGGCGCTTCGCCCATCTCGAGTACCTGCCGCTGGCCGGCGGCGCGCTGGCCATCACGCGACCGGTGCGCACCGCCGCCGGCTTCCTGCTCGCGCTGCTGGGCTCGCCGGGTGTCGAGCGCGCGCGGCGGGCCGGGTTTGCGATCGACGACGACGAGCTTGCCGCCGTGACCGCCCAGGTCGACTCGGGCCTGAACGCGCCGCTCACCTCGAGCGCCGGCCGGCTCTTTGACGCCGTGGCGGCGCTGGCCGGCGGCCGCGCCGCCGTGACCTACGAAGGCCAGGCCGCCATCGAGCTCGAGATGATCTCGGCGGCGGGCGCGGCGCCGTACGGCTTCGAGCTTGCCGCGGCGGGGGAGCGCGGCGCGCCGCACGTCGTGCGGCTCGCCGCGCTCTTCGACGGCGTGCTTACCGACCTCGAGGCCCACGTCTCGCCCGGCACGATCGGCTCGCGCCTGCACGCCACCGTGGCGGCGATCGCCCTCGAGTCGTGCCGGGCGGCGCGCCGCGACACCGGCCTCTCCATGGTCGCCCTGTCGGGCGGAGTCTTTCAGAACCGCCTGCTCACCGACCTCTGCGAGGACGTCCTGACCGCCGAGCGCTTCACCGTGCTGACGCACGCGCGCCTGCCGGCCAACGACGGCGGGCTCTCGTTTGGGCAGGCTGTCGTGGCGGGCTATACTGTGCTGCGCAGACGCGGTCTGCTCGATCCCTCGCCCGACTCGCTGGAGCGCTGATCCCATGTGCCTCGCCATACCCATGCGCATCACTGCCACCGACGGGACCGCCGCCACCATCGCGGCCGACGGCCTGGTGCAAAAGACGAGCCTCATGCTCGTGCCCGACGCCCGGGTGGGCGACTTCGTGCTCGTGCACGCCGGCTTTGCCATCGCCGTACTCGACTCAGACGACGCCGCCGGTCGCCTCGCGCTGTTCGACGAGATCGTCGCCATGGGCGCCGACGACGAGCCCGGACCCTCCGCCGGGCCCCACGCCGGGCGACCGCACGACCCCTCCATCTAGACGGGCCGGCCCGAGACCCGCCGATGACACCGCCCGGGAGCTCGTCCGACGCCGCACGCGTTGCCGGCCTGGCGGCTGCTCTGGCCCGTGTCGGACAACTCGAGCGCACCTACATGGAGGTCTGCGGCACCCACACCATGGCCGTCTCGCGCTACGGCCTGCGCGACCTGCTGCCGCCGGGCATGCGCCTGGTCTCCGGTCCGGGCTGTCCGGTGTGTGTGACGGCCGTCGGCGATCTCGACGTGGTCGTCGCCCTGTCGCGCCTGCCCGGCGTCACCATCGCCACCTTCGGCGATCTCGTGCGCGTGCCGAGCTCGCGTAGCAGCCTGGCTGTCGAGCGCGCCGCCGGGGCCGACGTGCGCGTCGTCTACTCGCCGGTCGACGCCGTCGATCTGGCCGCCGCCGAGCCCGACCGCCAGCTCGTGCTGGTCGGCATCGGCTTCGAGACTACGGCGCCGACCGTGGCCGGCGCGCTGCTTGTGGCCCGCGAGCGCGGTCTGCCGAACTTCTCCGTCCTTTCCCTGCACAAGACGATGCCGGGCGCCCTGCGCGCCCTGCTCGACTCGGGCGAGTCGCGCATCGACGGCTTCATTTTGCCCGGCCACGTGAGCGTGGTGACCGGCAGCGACTGCTTTCGGTTCCTGGCCTCCGAGTATGGCGTCGGCGGGGTGGTGGCCGGCTTTACGGCCGACGACGTGCTCACCGCGCTGCTCATGCTGGCCCGCCAGGAGCGACCGGCCATCGAGATCGGCTATAGGCGCGCCGTGACGGCGGCGGGCAACCGTGTGGCCCAGGATGTCATCGCCCGCGTGTTCGAGCCCTGCGACGCCGTCTGGCGCGGCCTGGGCGCCATTCCCGACTCGGGCTTGCGCCTGAGCGCCGAGTTTCGCGCCTATGCTGCCGAAGAGCGCTTCACGGTCGACCCGGGGGCGCCCGAGGAGCCGGCCGGCTGTCGCTGCGGCGAGGTGCTGCGCGGCGTCATCGACCCGCCCGACTGTCCGCTGTTCGGCCGCCGCTGCACGCCCGAGATGCCGGTGGGCGCCTGCATGGTCTCCAGCGAGGGCTCGTGCGCGGCCCACTTTCGCTACCGGGCGCTCGACCTGTCGGGCGGTGGCCGTGTCTGACGGGGCGCGCATCCTGCTCGGTCACGGCAGCGGTGGGCGGCTCTACCGCGACCTCGTGCGCGACGTGTTCCTGGCTCATTTCGACAACCCCGTCCTGGCGCGCCTCGACGATGCCGCCGCCCTGGTGGCGGCGGGGCGCATCGCGCTCACGACCGACGCTCACGTCGTGCAGCCGCTCGTCTTTGCCGGCGGCGACATCGGCCGGCTCGCGGTGGCCGGCACGGTCAACGATCTGGCGACGGCGGCGGCGAGGCCGCTCGGCCTCGCCGCCGCTTTCGTCATCGAAGAAGGGTTCGAGATGGCCCGGCTGCACGAGATCTGCGCCAGCATGGCGGCCACGGCCGCCGAGGCGCCGGTGGCGATCGTCACCGGCGACACGAAGGTCGTGCAGCGCGGCGCCGCGGACGGCCTGTTCATCACCACGACGGGCGTGGGGGAGATCGTGGTCGATCACGAGGTCGCGGCCGCCGCGGCCGTCGCGGGCGACGTGCTGCTGCTGTCGGGCACGCTGGGCGACCACGCTCTCGCCGTGCTGGCGGCGCGCGGCGACTTTCACTTCACGCTCGACGTGCAAAGCGACTGCGCGCCGCTCTGGGGTCTTGTCGAGGCGGCCCTGGCCGCGGGCGGCACTACCGTGCATTTTCTGCGCGATCCCACGCGCGGCGGCCTCGCGACCGTGCTCGCCGAGCTCGCCGAGGAGACCGGCCTCGGGATCGATGTCGACGAGGACGCGCTGCCGGTCTCGGCGGCGGTGCGCTCCGCCTGCAGCCTGCTGGGCTACGACCCGCTGGCCCTGGCCAACGAAGGCAAGATGGTGCTCGCCGTGGCGCCCGAGGGAGCGGAGGCGGTGCTGGGCGCGCTGCGCGGGCGGACGGAGGGCGCCCGCGCAGCGCGCATCGGCACCCTTGTGGCGCAGCATCCCGGCCGCGTCGCGCTGCGCACGCCTTACGGCACCCGCCGCGTCGTCGACATGCCGGTGGGCGAGCTGCTGCCGCGCATCTGCTAAAGGAGCGCGGCGCCGCGCTCGCGGTGGGCGCGGCGCCGGCCCCGACACGACTGCCGCAGCGGCTGCGCTCGCGGCGTCGCCAGGGCTGCGAACGGAGCCTCGTAAAGGTTGGGCGACGGCGCCCGATACCATGGGCATGACAATGAACGGCCACATCGAGTACGCAGCCTTTCGGTCGGCCCTTCGCGACGTTCGCACGCGCGGCATCGCCGCTCGGATCTGCCTCCCGTTCGCGGCCCGGCCCGGCCAGGTCGTGAACATTGGCGGCGACGAGTACATGCTGCACGCGCCGGTGACCCGCGAAGGCGACCTCGCGGGTGTCCTGGCCGCCGACGAGCAGATCGCCGGCTACCGGGTCACTGCAGTCTGAAGCCCGCGGTAGAGCTGCAGCGTACGGCGCGCCGTTTCGGCGAGGCTCTGAGTCTCCGCGACGGCGCGTCCGGCTATTCGGGCATCGCCGCGGGCCAGCACCGTCTCGAGATGCGCCCCCCAGCGCACAGCGTCGAAGGGCGCGCACAGGCAGCCGTCGAGGCCGGCCAGCAGCGCCGGCGCCACTCCGACCGGCGTGGAAAGGACGGGCACGTCGCAGGCCAGCGCTTCGACGCAGGCCAGCCCGTAGCCCTCGCGTTGCGAGGTGATCACGACGGCGTCGGCGGCGTTCAGCCAGAGCGGCATCTCGGCGCGTGGGCGTCCGTGGACCGCGCGCAGCTCCACGTCGCACTCGCCGGCCACGAGGCGATCGACCAGCGCGCGAGCGTCGGCAAAGCGTTTTTCGGGGCGCCGCGGGTCGGCCGGAAAGATGACCAGGCGCCGGTCCGCTGCGCCGTCGAGGCCCAGCCGGGCGCGCGCCTCGCGGCGGGGAAGAGGCCGAAACTGCTCGAGGTCGACCCCCGGCGGGATGACGGCGGTCACCGGGAACGGGCAGCGCCGGGCGAGGTCGTCGGAGACTGCCACGACCGCCGCGGCGCGCCGGGCGACGAGCCCGGTGAGGCGCTTGACGACGGCATGATGGCAGTCGCGCCCGTGGACGGTGAGCACCAGCGGGATGCGCCGCGGCGCGGCCAGCGCGACCACGCCCGATAGCCCATAGTGGGCGTGCACGACATCGGCGTCGACTCTGGTCAGGGCGAGCTCGAGCGCCGCGAGGGCGTAGCGCCAGGGCCGGCGCCGGGCGTCCCAGTGAAAGACCTCGACGTCGGCTTCGCCGGTGGCGCGCAGGGCCGCCACCTGGTCGGCCACGAACACGCCGTACGACGGGCGCGACGGCGACGGGTACATGTTGGCGACGATCAGCACGCGGAGCCGCTCGGTGGTCATGGGCAAAGCCTAGCGGCCGGCGCCCCCGGCGGCAACGCCGGTCCGCGCCCCGGGCCGTCCGTTCCCGGCGGCGGCCCTATGCCGACGCGGCTCGAGGGGCGCATAATGCTGGAGCGCGACGCGTGCTCGAGCACGAGCTGTCGCGTGCCTGGTTCGAGAGGAGGTCGGCCATGAAGAGAAACGCCAACGCCGGGCGTCGCGGTTCCGGGGGTCTGAGTCTGAAGGTCTTCACCGACGACGAGCTCATGGACATCCATCTGGCGACGCTCGAAGTCCTGCAGCGAACCGGCGTCTGGGTCGAAGACGATGATGCCCTCGACGCGTTTGCCGACGGCGGCGCCGAGGTCGATCGTGCGGCCCGGATCGTGCGCATCCCACCTCACGTGGTCGACGACGCGATTCGCTGCGCTCCGCCGACGATCACGCTCTGCGGCCGCACGGCTGCCGGCGACGTGGTGCTCGAATCGGGCCGGGTCGGCTTTACCAACTTCGGTGAGGGCATCAAGGTCACCGACATCGACTCGGGCGAGCTGCGCGAACCGACCAAGCGCGATGTCGCCGAAGCTGCCCGTCTGATCGACGCCCTGCCTGAGATCGACGTGCTGGAGCGTCCCGTCGGCGCTCACGACGTCCCCCAGGACGCGGTCCCGCTGCACAACGCCGAGGCGATCCTGGCCAACACGACCAAGCACGTCTTCATCGGCCCCATCAATGGTCGACTGCTCAAGAAGATCGTCGAGATGGCGGCCGCCGTGGTGGGCGGCGCCGAAGCCCTGCGCCGCCGGCCGCTGGTCTCGTTCATCACCTGCCCCGTGAGCCCTCTCAAGCTCGTGCAGGACTGCTGCGAGATCATCATGGGTTCGGCGCGGGCCGGCGCCACGGTCAACGTACTGAGCATGGCGATGGCCGGCGCGTCGTCGCCGGTGTCGCTGGCGGGTACCCTCGTCACCCACAACGCCGAGGTGCTCTCGGGCATCACCCTGGCCCAGCTGACGGCGCGGGGCACGCCGGTGATCTACGGCAGCTCGACGACCGCCATGGACCTGCGCCTGGCCTCGGCCTCGGTGGGCAGTCCCGAGTGCGGCCTGATCGGCGCCGCGGTGGCCCAGCTCGCGCGCTTCTACCTGCTGCCGAGCTGGGTCGCCGGTGCGTAGGGTGACGCCAAACTGGGTGACGCGCAGTCCGGTCACGAGAAGACTCTCACGGGCCTGCTTCCAGCGTTGGCAGGGGCCAACCTGATCTACGGCCTGGGGATGCTCGAGTCGGGCGTCACCTTCGATTACGGTCAGCTGCTCATGGACTGCGAATTCGCGCGGCTCATCAAGTTCGCACTCGGTGGCATCCCGGTGACAGACGAGCTGTTGATGGTCGACGACATCCACGCGGTCGGCGCGCACGGCGACTTTCTGAGCCTCGACAGCACCTACAAGTACATGCGCGCTCAGTCGCAGCCCAGGCTCATCGACCGCCGCGTGCGAGAAGACTGGGAGGCGGCCGGCGGCGGCGACCTGCACCACAACGCGACCGCCGCCGCCCGACGGCTCCTCGAAAGCCACGTGCCCGAGCCACTCTCCGCAGAGGTGCTCGCGACACTGCGGTCGATCGTCGAGAGCAGCGAAAGAGAGCTCGGTATCGAACCCGCGCAGGTCGTCTTCTAGCCCTGGCTCACGGACGTCGCGCCGGGGACCCCGCACGAGACAGGAGACACGATGGCAGACTCAAGGCCGCTGGCAGACGACTTTCTCGGCCACCTCTGGCCGCCGTTCACGCAGATGGCGGGACTCGAGCCGACGATCATGGAGCGCGCCGACGGCGCCGTCGTCTACGACACCGAGGGACACGCCTACATCGACGCCTTCGCTTCGCTGTGGACGGTCAACGTCGGTCACGGGCGCAAGGAGATCTTCGACGCCATCGCCGCCCAGGCCGAGAAGCTGGCCGTCTACCACATCTTTCAGATCGGCAACGTGCCCTCGATACGCCTGGCCGCCAAGGTCGCCGAACACCTGCCGGGCGACCTGAACCACGTGTTTCTCACCCTTGGCGGTGGCGAGTCGGTGGAGACCGCCGTCAAGATGGCCCGTCAGTACTGGCGCAACAAGGGCCAGGGCGCCAAGTACATGGTCATGTACCGCGACCGCTCCTACCACGGCACCACGATGACCGCCACCAGCGCGCAGGGCCTGCCCATGAACCGCGCCAGGTTCGAGCCCCTGCTGCCCGGGTTCATCAAGCTGGGCGCGCCCTACTGCTATCGCTGCGCCTGGAGCCAGACCTACGGCGAGTGCGACATGGAGTGCGCCCGGGCCGTCGAACGGGAGATCGCCTTCTACGGCGCCGAGAACGTCGGCACCATGCTCGGCGAGACGATGATCGGTACCGGCGGCGTGATCCCGCCGCCGCCCGAGTACTGGCCCATGGTGTGCAGGACCTGCAAGGACAGCGACGTTCTGGTGGTAAACGACGAGGTCATCACCGGCTTCGGGCGCAGCGGCACCTGGTTCGGTTTCGAGCAGTTCGGCTCCGACCCCGACCTCGTGACGATGGCCAAGGGCCTGTCGTCGGGCTATCTGCCGCTGGGCGCGGTGGGCGCCCGCGACCACGTCTTCGACGCTTTTCTGGGCGGCCCCGCCGAGGCGTTCATGAGCGGGGCGACCTACGACGGGCACCCGCTGTGCTCGGCCGCCGGCCTCGCCAACCTGGAGATCATCGAGCGCGAGAACCTGGTCGAGCGCTGCCGCGAGGTGGGGTCGTACATGCAGGAGGGTCTGGCGACCCTGCTCGCCCATCCCATCGTGGGCGACGTGCGCGGCGTCGGCCTGGTCGCCGGCATCGAGTACGTGGCCGACAAGGCCACCAAGGAGTGGTTCCCACCGGCGGTCGGCGCGGCGGCCAAGGTGCGCGACGAGGCTTTCCGGCGCGGCGTGTTCGTGCGGCTGCTGGGCGGCGGCCACTGCCATGCGGTGGCGCCGCCGTTCATCATCACGACCGAGCAGATCGACCAGATCGTGCGCGTGCTGGACGAGTCAATCGCGACGGTCGAAAAGCAGCTCGGCTACTGAGGGTGGCCCTCTCGCCCAGGCAAGGTTCCCTGCGTGGGCGACGGAGCGCCGCAAGATCGCCGTCGAGGAGCTGCCGCCGTGAGCGGCTACGAGCGTTCCACGGCTTTCGCGTGCGTCTTGCACTGCCGGTGGTGGTATGGTGCGCTTCCTGGTTGGCGATGAGCTGCCGGTCGTCAAAGCGCTCAACAATGCTGCCGCGAGTTTCGCATGAGTCCCAATGTCGACACGGCGGTCACGCCGCCGTCATGAGCTTGAGCCAAGGGGAGGGTGCATGAAGAAGATAGCCGTCATTCCCGGAGACGGTGTCGGTCCCGAGGTCGTGCGCGAGTCGCGCAAGGTCCTGGACCATATCGCCTCGGTCGATCCGGCGATCGAGTTCGGCTTCGAAGAGTTTCCCTGGAGCGCCGAGTCCTACCTGAAATCCGGCGAGATGATGCCGCCCGACGGGCTCGACATGCTGAGCTCCTTCGACGCCCTGCTGTTCGGGGCGATCGGCTCGCCCCTGGTGGCAGACCACATCACCCTGCGCGAGCTGCTCCTCAGGATCCGCGGTGGTTTCGACCAGTACGTCAACCTGCGGCCGGTACGCTTGCTCGAGGGGATCGAGTCGCCCCTGGTCGGCGTGACCACGGCCGACATCGACATGATCTTCGTGCGCGAGGGCACCGAAGGCGAGTACGCCGGCGTCGGCGCCCGCCTCTACCCCGGCAGCGACCGCGAGGTGGCGCTGCAGACCGCCGTGTTCTCGCGTCACGGCATGGAGCGCGTCATTCGCTGGGCGTTCGAGCTGGCCACCCGCGAAGGCCGCTCGGTCACCAGCGTCAGCAAGGGCAACGCCCTCAACTACTCGGCCGTCTTCTGGGACCAGGTCTTCGACGAGGTGGCCGCGCAGTACCCGACCGTCCCGACCCAGCGCCTGCTGGTCGACGCCGCCGCCATGTTCATGGTCATGGACCCCAAGCGCTTTGGTGTCGTTGTGGCCTCGAACCTGTTCGCCGACATCCTCACCGACCTCGGCGCCGCGATCATGGGGGGGATGGGCTTCGCGCCCAGCGCCAACCTCAATCCCGAGCGCACCTTCCCGTCGATGTTCGAACCCATCCACGGCTCGGCGCCGGACATCGCCGGCCAGGGCAAGGCGAACCCGATCGGCTCGCTGTGGAGCACTTCGATGATGCTCGACCACCTTGGCTATCCGCAGTGGGGCGACGCTCTCATGAAGGCCATCGAGCGGGTCATGGCCCAGCAATGCGTGCGCACCCCCGATCTGGGCGGCCAATCGAGCACTGAGGAGATGGGGGATGCTGTGCTGGCGGCACTCGAGGCGCCGCCGGCAAGCCTCACGCCGAAGCTGTAGCACGGGTCTGTCGGGGCCGGGTGGCGACGACGGTGGGGGACGACCTGGACGGTAGCGAGAACATGGAGCCCGGTCGCGGATTCGAACCGCGGACCCCCTCCTTACCATGGAGGTGCTCTGCCAGCTGAGCTAACCGGGCTGGATGGTGGGGGAGCTAGGATTTGAACCTAGGTAGGCTGCGCCAACGGATTTACAGTCCGCTCCCTTTAACCACTCGGGCACTCCCCCGGGAGCTCGCAGCATGGTACTCGAAAGCACCCCTGCTTTCAACCGGGCGGCGGCCACCCCGGCGCGGTGCCGCCGTCGAGCGTGACGGTCGGGGGGCCGGCCGGCGCGCCGGCTCGTGCGGTGGTCGGGCGCTCGCGCCCGACCACCGCAGGCGCATGGTCTTACCTTACGAACAGATCGGTGAGGCCGAGGTCGACGAGCGCGGTGCGGGTCGTGGCCTGGTCACTGCCGCGGGACGTGCGCACGATACCGTCCGGCCCTACAAAGAACAGCCATGGTAAGCGGTTTGTCGTCTGCGTTGTCATGTGCTCTCAACTCCTCGCGCATCGATGACTCGACGCGATCGTTTTGTGACGTTCTTGCTTGGATCTCCCTGGGAGCGGACGAGCCCGCCGGTCGCTTGGCGCGGGTGTCCGAGTGGTGTGCGGTGGGGCAGGCTGTCGCCGGCCCCACCCGCCCCGAAGGGGCTGCCGGAGGGGGTCCGGCAGCGCGTGGTGCAGGTGTGTCAGGGCACCTTTGGCTGCAGCGCACGACAGGCGTGCGCGGGAAAGGTGTTGCGCACGCCGGCCCGGGCATGGCGCACGAGGCCGTCGGCGACGAACGTGAGCCCCGGGGCATCGGTGCGGTGCTGCGCGTGCACGCCGGTGGCGGAGTCGATCCCGGCGGCCTCGATCCCGGCGGCCGAGTGCCTCACTGTCTGAGCGAGTGCGGTGCGCATGGTCTCACGTCCTTGAGCGCCCCGCAGTGGGGCGCGATAGTTTGTGTCTGCTTACACAGCATAGGCCGTTTTACCGTTGAAGCCAATCGGCCGATGGCCGAAGACTGAGCGTCGGAGTTGTACAGAGTGGCATATGTACGCTCGAAAGCTTAGAGATATATGGACCGATAGGACCACACTTTACCAGGCATTGGGCGCGGACGCAGCGCTCAGATTGAGGCGCGCCGCGGAGTCTGCTAGCATGGGGAGCCTTCGCAGCCCGGTGGCGGCGTAGCTCAGCTGGTCAGAGCAGCGGAATCATAATCCGCGTGTCGTAGGTTCGAGTCCTACCGCCGCTACCAACAAACTCCCCAGATTTGCAGGCGCTTTCTGTTTGGCTTGTGAACACTTTGTGAACTTACTCCCCTAGTACCTTCGGCCGCTTGGTTTCGGCGGCCTCGACAAGGGCGGCGAAGCTGTCCGCGGCCTCCTGTTGCATGCCGGGCAGGACGTGCTGGTAGACGCGCATGGTGAAGGCGACGTCAGCGTGGCCGAGACGCTCCGAGACGACCTTGACGGGCTGACCCGAGCGCAGCGCCAGCGAGGCGTGTGTGTGGCGCACGTCGTGCAACCGGATCGGCGGCACGCCGGCGACCTTGACGTGGCGCGCGAAGGCGCGAGTCACAAGATCTGGGTGCAGGTCGCTACCGTCTTCGAGCGTGAACACACGATGGCCCTCCGGCCAGGGCGCCGGCCAGGCGTCGCGCTCGCGCGCCTGGCGCTTGCGCCAGGACTCGAGGGCAGCGGTCGTCGCCGCGTCGAGGTTGACGACTCGGGCCCGGCCACGCTTCGGCGTGGTCTCCTGCAGCTCGTTTCCGACGACCGCCAGGGCGCGGCGCACGCTGATCGTCCCGGCCTTCAAGTCGACGTCGCGCCACTTCAGGCCGACGACCTCGCCGCGGCGCATCCCGGTGAAGGCGAAGAGTCGCCACATCGGCGCCAGGCGATCGCTGTCGGTCACTTCGATGAACGCCTTGAGCTCGCCGGCCTCCCAGGACTGAAGCTCGCGCAGCTCGCCGGCCTTTTCCTTGGGCAGCTTCACCCGGTCGCCCGGGTTCCAGCCGAGGGTGCCCTCGTCGACAGCGTCGGCGAGGGCCTTGTGGAGCGTAGCTGCGATCCGGCGCACCGTGGCCGGCGCGAGCGGCGCCTGCGCGCCCTCCTGCTCTTTGCCGCGTGGTCGCGCGCGTCGCCTCAGACCGGCGTAGAACGTGGTCAGCGTCGCTCGGGTGAGCTTCTTCAGCGGAAGGTCGCCGATCGCCGGGGCGATGTGCACATCGACGTGCATCTGGTAGCTAGCCAGCGTAGAGGGCTTCACCTGCGACTCGTGAATCTTCAGCCACCGCGCCAGGTAGGCGGCGACGGTCTCGCGCGTGGGCACGGCCGGCAGCCGACCCTCGCGCCACGCCACGCGCGCCTTGTCACGCGCCGCCTCGGCCTCTTCCTTTTCCGCGAATCCGCCCTCGCCGACGAGATGATCGCCGACGCGGATCCGGAACGACCAGGTCGCGCCGCGCTTCATCACGCCGTTCTTGAGTCGGTCAACCATGCTGTCGCCCCTTCCCACTTTCGGCGTCGGCGCCTTGGCCTGCGGCACGTCGCGCCTCTCGGAGGCGCGCCTGCGCCGCCGCCGACTTACACTTCTGGCTGCAGTAGAGATTGCCGTGTGCGGTAGCCACAAACGGCGCGCGACATCTCTCTCGACCGCAGATGCGCACTCGGTTCTTGACGACGGCCGGAACGGCCATTAGCGAGAGCGCCCCCCATAGGGATACGTAGGACTGCCCGACCTCGGGGACGCCATCTCGAAACACAACCACTTGCGAGGACCTCGACGTAAGAGCGTTCAGGCTCCGCCGCCCCTGCTCTCGAACGTCTCGCGCGAAGTCGGTCTGCGTCTGGCGAGGCTTTCCCGTGGCCGCACTCTCGAGCACGACGAAGGGGTCGTCAGCGACGTCCTCCTGCGTCGTCGCGAGATCGCGGAGAGCAGAGTCGATTCGCCGCACCGCCGTCACAATCTCCGCGACCGGCTCACCGTAGACGCGCCAGAACTCCTCGCCTCCGGGTTTGGGGAGCGTCCAGGTAGGCGGCGACGTGGCCGTGGCCGCCGGGAAGAAGGCGAGCACTTCAGGGTCATCGAGGGTGACCGGCCTGCGTTCAGGCGCATCGGTGGCCGCCATAGGGTAGAGGTCCAGTACGACCTCGGGATGGCGCAGGCCGCGAGACCTGAAGCTGTTGAACACTTCGCTTCGCCACGATCCGGAGGCGAAGCGAAACGTCGTCTGTGCGAATCCGACGTGCCCTGTGGTGCGCGCCCGCGCCGGCGCTAGCCTCGCGGAGATGAGACGCTCGAGCAGGATCCCGAGCAGGCCATTGTCCTTACACCACCGGAGGAGCTGTTGCCTGCGATATGGGGTCAGTTCACGGTCGGCAGGAAGGCCTGAGAGCCGAGATCGGGACTCCGGCAACAGCGGGCCGAGAGCCGGACGCAGGATCCGTTGGAGCTCGCCGAGAGCGGCTCCGGGGCGATTTCCGGATGGGGGCTGCCACGGATCGTACCAGCAGACCGTGGCTCCGGACGCCGGAACGACCGTGTCGCCGAGGGGACCCCGTAACAGGTCGTAGTCGCTGAAACGGGGCCATCCTGGTTCGAGCGCATTCGACAAAGTCGTATCCCTTCGTAGTATCGCGCATACGACAATTCCCGCCTATTATTTGACCAACGCACACCAACAGTCAAGCGGGTTCTAACGGAGGTCCGCATGCTAAGGCTGGCAATCGTGCAGAAGGAACGGGGTCTGTCGGACCGCGACCTCTCCCGGCTGACGGGCGTCCACTTCACGGACATCTCGAAGTTCAAGAACGGCCGAGTCCCGGCCTACCCCGGCTGGCGTCGCGCCATCGCGAAGGTGCTCGGGGTCCCCGAGGAAGAGCTCTTCGAGGAGATCGGCGGCGATGAGCGCGGTCGCTAGCGCATCGTCGTCGCCCATCCCCGCGGAGCTGAACCGTGAGGCGATCCTGGAGCAGCTGCGCGGCCGCTTTGTCTGCAGTGTCGACGAGGCGCGCGTTCTTCTCGATCTCGGAAGGGTCGCGGCCTACAGGCTCGCAGCCACAGGCCAGCTTGCGGACGGCGTACCGGTACTCCACTGCGGCCGGTCGTACAAGGTGCCGGTGGCAAAGCTCATGCGCGCCGTGATCGGCGACGAGGACGCCGACGACCAGGGCGAGGGCTGAGCCGTGGGCTCGAGCGATCGCGAGCGCCTATTGCAGCTGACCGCCGACCACGAGGAGGTTAGCGGATGATGCGCTGCGCCGATTGTGCGGCCTGGGAGTCGCACGAGGGCGGCGGTTGTCGATCCGGGAGCTGCCGCCGGCACCCCCCGGACGTGATCGACGGCTGGCCCTTGACGGACAAGAACGCATGGTGCGCCGAGCACCTTGAGTGGCCGAAGTGGAGTGCCTTGACTATGACATCGGCCGGCGAAGACCTCATCCCCGTCCTGCAGCTGCACATGGTCGACGGGTGCGAGGAGACGATCGAGGTTTCGGCCTACTGGGTCGCCGAGGGTTGCCTCTGCGCGATCACCTTCGAGCCGGCGGACGAGAACGGTCGAGTGGCCGAACGCCCCGACCCCGTGTACTGGCCACTCGCCGGTGTGCGTTCGTTCACCCTCGAGCGACGGCGCGGCCCGAAGACCGACGAGCGGCCCTCATGAGGGCCGTCAACAACCAAGTGCGTCTGCGCTATCGGCTGCCGGTCGAGGCGGCATCCGAGGCCGACGATCGACGCCTGGACCACCTCGATATCGCGGACATGAGCGCCGCCGAGCGGTGGACTGAAGGCGTCCGCCTAAGCGTCGCCCTGGCGTCGCTGGCGCCGACGTACGACCCCGTCATCATGCGCCGCGGCGTGCCCTGCTCGGCCCGAGCTTGGCTGCTCGAGAGACTGCGGCTGCTCGACGCGAGACCGTCGCTATGAGCACCGGCAAGGCAGAGAAGAGCGCCGCCGCCAGCGAGGATGCCTCGGCACCCATCACATGTGCCCCCGTCGACCTGCCGTTGGACGGCAGCGATCGCAGCCACGGCAGGCGCTTCGCTGTGATCTGCAAGGACCGCGCCAAGTACGACCCCGGCCGCGGTTGGATGGCGTACGACCGCGACGCCGGCACGTGGAAGCCTGACCCGCTGCGCGTCGAGCACCTGGCCAAGGAAGAGCTGCCGCTCGAGATCTGCGTAGAGCTCGCACAGGCGGAGGGCACCATGCGAGACAAGCTCGGCGCCGGCTTCAAGCGCGTCTGTAGTCGAGCCGGTCTGGTGGCTGCCCTTGAGATGGCGCGCAGCGAGCCCGATCTGGCCGCACGCGGCGACGACTTCGACGCCGACCTTGACCTGGTCAACGCCGCCGACTGCGTGATCGACACGCGCACCGGCGGGCGCCTGCCGCACGACCCCAAGTACATGATGACCCGTCGACTGTGGACCATCTACGAGCCAGACGCCGCGGCGCCGCTGTGGCTTGCCCACCTGGAGCGCGTCACGGACGGACGCCCGGGCCTCGTGTCTTTCTGGGAGACCTGGCTCGGCTACTGTCTGACGGGCCACACCAGTGAGCAGTGCATCGCGATCCCCTGGGGAACCGGCGCAAACGGCAAGTCGGTGACCACCGAGACCGCCCGCGCCGTGATCGGCACTTACGCCATGCACGCGGCGGCGGCGACCTTCATGAGCAAGCGCCGCGACAGTAGCAGCGGTGACCTCGCCCGCCTGGCCGGCGCGCGCCTGGTGACCGCGTCCGAGACCGGATCGGCCCACCGCCTCGAGGAGTCGCTCGTCAAGCAGGTCACCGGCTCTGAGCCCGTGACGGCGCGCTTCCTGTTCCACGACGAGTTCGAGTTCGTGCCCCGCTTCAAACTGACGCTGTCGACCAACCACAAGCCGAACATCGTCGGGACCGACAGGGGGATCTGGCGGCGCATCCGCCTGGTGCCCTTCGACGTCGTGATCCCCGAAGCCGAGCAGGACCACGATCTCACGACCAAGCTGCGCGACGAGCTGCCCGGCATCCTCGCCTGGATGGTGGCCGGCTGCCTGCGTTGGCGCACCGAGGGCCTGGCCGTTCCTGATGAGGTGCGCAGCGCGACCGCGTCCTACCAGCTCGAGATGGATCCGCTCGCCGAGTTTCTCGCAGAGCACGTGATCGACGACCCGGACGGCACCGTTCCGGCCGGATGGCTGTACGAGAGGTATGTCACCTGGGCGAAGGCGACCGGCGAGAATGTCTTGTCGCAACGCGCCTTCTCTGCGCGCCTGTCAGAACGCGGCCTCAAGACTTCGTCGCGGCTCGAACCAGTCACGCGGCGCAAGGTGTATCGCGGTTTTCGGCTCGCCGACGGCTCGGAAGGGCCCCAGCTGTGACCCTCGAGGAAGCCATTGTTGAGCCTGGCGGAACCCTTGGAACCCTTCTTTCGGAAAGTTTCTGCAACACGTTTTCACGTAGCTACTTTCGGTTTGAGGCTTCCAAGGGTTCCAAGGGTTCCAAGCGGACCGCGAAACTGGCGGCGACGCAGTGAGCGTTTGCACCGCCGAAACCGCCCTCGGCTCGGCCGACCTGGAGCGCTTCGATCCGCAGCCGCTTCTCAGGGGCGACCACGCGGACTATCTCTGCCCGTTCTGCCACGACGAGCGCCCTGGGCGCCGGCGCGACAACCTGCACCGCAAGCTCCGGGTGTGGTCAACGGGCGGCTGGAACTGCGTGCGCTGCGGCCGTCACGGCTTCCTCGAAGACCGCAAACACGGCCGCGACGAGGATCCGCCGCGGCCTCGTCACCGCCGCGCTACGCCGCCGCGCGAGCCCTCGGCCGCCGAGATCGCCGAATCGGCAGCGAAGCGCGAGACGCTCAAGCGCCTGTGGGCGGCGACTGTGGCCATAGGTGCGCCAGCCGGAGCCGCCGGCGCCGACTACCTCTGGTCGCGCGGGATCGTGCTGCTTACGGCCGTCGAGGCCCGCGTGCGCTTCGCCGCTGACTGGTACGGCCGTCCGGCCGTCGTGTTCCCGGTGCAGGACGCCGCCGGCCGCCTCGTGGCCGCCGAGGGCCGCTACATCGACGCCGGCGCGCCGAAGTCGCGCAGCGCCGGCCGCAAGTCTGCCGGCGTCTTTGCGGCGCCGGCCTGCGCGATCGGGGCCGACGTCCTGGTCGTCGTCGAGGGCCCGATTACGGCGCTGTCGATCGCCGCCTGCGGCCTGCCGACGATAGCTCTCTGCGGCCACGCGCTGCGGACGTGGCTGGCCGCTCACCTGGCCGGCCGCGTCGTCTTCGTGGCGCTCGACTGGTACGAGCCCGACGCCGAGCGCCACGGGCGCAGCGCCTTCGCCGCCCTGCACGCCGTCGGGGCGCGGCCGTACCGGCTGACGCTGCCCGTTGGCGCCGGCGACTGGAACGACCATCTTCGATCCGTCGGCCTGCCGGCGATGCGGGCCGAGCTCGAGCAAGTCCTGAACCTACCGCTCAAACCCACACCGAAGGAGATGCCATGACCATCGTCACCACTCGCCCGCCCGTCGATCCCGACGACATGCTCGGCCTGCAGCGCCTCGAGGACGAGCGCAACACGGCGGAGTGGCTCGCCAAGCAGCGGCCGCCGAAGCCTGTCGACCCCGAGCTGGCGCTGTGGGCGGAGCAGCTGTTCCCGCTCGACGCCATCCTCGGCCAAACACTTCTTCTCCTGGAGGCGGCCAGCGTCGAGCGCATCCGCGAGCTCGGCTGGGACTCCGTCATGGCGACAGACGTCAGCCGCCTGCCGTTGCAGGAGCGGCTGCGCCAGCTGCGCCGCGACTTGCGCGCCGTCAAGGTGCCGTGCCCGATCGCTGACATCGCACCCGACGAGGACGCCGAGCCGACGGCCGGCGGCTCCGGTGGCTGAGCCGACGTCATGGCCTCAGTCGCCGCGCCGTCGCGCTTTCGGCGCATCTATCCGGGCGTCACAGCGAGCCTGGAGGTCGTCTCACCGGCGCGCGCTCAGCGGTGGCTAGACACGATGCATCCGTGGAACGCGCGGTCTCCGACGTGCACAGAGCGGGTGGCGCGCCTCGCGGACGTTCTCCGGGAGACCCGCGGGCTGCCCGGCGACATCGTCTTCGATAGGCGGATTCGTCTTGTCGACGGACGCCACAGGCTGTCAGCGGTCGTCGTTTCGGGTCTCACGGCCGAACTGTCCACGCTGACCGGGTGGACTCCGGCGGTCGCGCGGAGCGCTGTGTTTGCCAGCGGCTCCGCTCTCGGGGCGCCCTGGTTGATTGTCTCGCTTGCCGACAGTCTCGCGGCCCTCGAGTGCTCCTATCGGCTCGAAGACGACGCCGAGGCGGCGAATCTCACGACACGCCAGCGACAGATCGTGGCCGAGGAACTGGCGATCATGTGGCAGGGGCGATCATCGGATCGCTTGCAGTGGCTGACCGATTCGCTGGCCGTCATCCGCCGTGAGGGGCCGGAGCCGCCGCTGCTGTGCCGCGAGTGCGCCAGCCTGGCGACCGGCCCCGACGCGGTCGCGACCTGCGTCCTGGACGCCGGCACGTGCCCGTACATGCCGCCAGAGTGGCGCGAGCGGTGACGGGCTGCCTGGACGCGCGCACAAGCTGGCCGGCAGTCAGCAACGACAACCTGCAGCGCCTGTGCCCCTGCCGGCCGCGGGACGGGCTCAATGAGTAGTAGACTGCCGGGATAGCTACCGGGGGGGCCATGTACGACCTGCAGATCTACGAGGTGCCCGGCCTGCCCGTACCCTTCGAGTCGTTCGTCAATGCTCTGACTCCAACCCAGCGCCGTGCGCTCGACGCCGCGAACAGGGTAGTTCTGGCCGCCCTGGGCAAGGACGTGTGCGGTACCGAGTTCGGCAAGGCGCTCGGCCGGGGCCTCTACGAGCTCCGGCTACGTCAGAACGCGGACGACATCCTAGCCCGGTACGGAAGGCCTCGCGTGCGGATCGGGGCCAAAGAGCCGGGGCGGATCCTGCTCCGCGAGTACTTCTACGACTACGGCTCAAACAAGATCCTGATCTTGAGTGGCTACGATAAGGGCAAGCACACGAGCGCAGCATACGAGCAGAAGCAGATCGCCAAGGCGCGCAAGTACCTGGCCGAGTTCAGGCGCCGACCCTGAGGTTGCGGAGCGCGATTAATGATGTTGCGTTTCCCGGACGATATGGGATATACAACATGAAGAGACGAGCAGGTACATGCGATTGTGCCGGAGCGGAAAAGGGGTAAGCACATGGCATCGTACAGCGAGTTCTCACGTCGGGTGGCCGAAGAGGCTGAAACGGAGGGGCCTGACGCAATCCGGGAGCTTCACGCGTTCGAGGACTACTACCGCCTCGCGCGCCAGATCGCGGAGCGTCGCCTGGAGCTGCGGAAGTCTCAAGAGCAGCTCTCCGCAGAGACAGGCGTGGGACAGAGCGAGATCAGCCGAATCGAGCAGGGCCGAGCCAACCCGACGTATCGCACACTCATGCGGCTGGCCCGGGGGCTAGGGGTGCGCTTCTGCCTCGAGCCAATCGACCCGTCCGAGGCGCGCCGAGACGGCAGCCTGACGGCCTGCTAGACCAGCGTCGCGGGCGCGGAGCCGATGGGCAAGGCGATCGGCGGCGACGTCTACCACGTCGAGATCGCGATTGCCCGGCTGGCGTCAGGCCGTCTCGATGATTCTCACGTGCAGCCGACCGTCATTGGCCCGGTAGGCTTCGATGATCGGCGGATCGGGCGGCGCAGCAGGCAATTCGTGCCACTCCGACGTCGTTGGCGGCAGCACGCCGTCGATGTCAGGAGCTCCCGTGATGATCACCGGAAACTCAACGATCACCTGCCCGCTGCCGCCCGTCCTGGCCTGAGCCTCGGCGTTGATTTTTGAGCCGTACAGCCGACAGTAGAGCCGATAGAAGCCCTCGTGAGACACAACGTGCAGAGACGCGATCCCTTTCTTGCTCTCCAACTCGATGAACGAGTCCTGCAGAAGCGAGATCATGCACAGCGCGATCTCGTGCTGCCACTCCAGGAGCGGATTGACCGTGTCCTGTGATGGGGTCGGGTCGAAGCCCCTGAGGTACATCCAGGCCACCCCGAGCATCGCTCCGACGACTTGCTCGCCGCCCACCGGGTCGACCACACCCCACTCGGACAAAGGTTCATGCTGCCCGCGCGCAATGGCATCGGCCAGGGACTCTGCCTGGTCTCTGATGAACCTCGCTGTGTGACCGCGATCGCGGTTGCCGTGGGCGACGAAGTCGCAGACCTCGACGAAGTCGGCGACGGCGCGGCCGGGCGCGGTCGCCCTCTCACCAGCGACCTTCCTGCCCAACTCGCGAAGGTCTATCAGCAACTCTTTGACGGTCCGTTCGCCGAACTGACCCTCACTCAGTTCAGCGAGGCATCTCTCAATGGATGCCCTGATCTTCCGCGACCCGACGTGTTCTTTGCGTCCGATGATCTTGTCCTTGGCAGCCACTTCGACCCCCGGTCTCGAGGGTCACCATTCTGACCTATCCCTCGCCGTTCGTCTCGGACGATCTCTCCGCGTCCCCGCCTGCCCGCAGCGACGTCGACGAACGGTGGGATGGTGGCCTCAACGCAGGATGGTGGCCTTCAGGTGAGAAGGCCACCATCCACCGCCGGAAACCTCGTGGTTTCGGGAGTCTCGGACAACAACCCAAGGCGTGGAGCCTCCTGCGACCCATAAGGGGGTCTCCTGGCGCCGCTCCCCGCCGCAACCTCGCGTACCGGGCACCCACAACGCGGGCCGTCACCACGAATTTGGTTTTTAGGCGTGGCGCAAAATGCTCCGGTTTCCGGTAATTCCACGGCCCTCCCGACGAAACGCGTGACGCGTGGGCCAGGATGGTCGGATGAAGGGCAGAACGGACCCCAGTTCGCCGCGCCGCGGAACGCAGCACCACCACAAGAAGACCGTGGCGATCGCTCCCGAGTGGAGCGGCGCCATCACGCCGCATCAGGCGACGACTATCCCCCTGCCGAAGGCCCTGCCGAGCCGCAAGGCGGTCAAGGATCTCTGGCAGGTCCTGCTGCAGGAGATCGCCAACCAGGGCATGCTGCGGGCCGCCGACCTGCCGACGATCGAGGCGCTCTGCGTGGCTGTGATCCGCCACCGCGAGGCCGGCATGTACATCCGTAAGTACGGCATGGTGATCGAGCGGCCGGCGGTCTTCGATGAGGCCGGCCACCGCATCCAGCGCGAGATCCTGCCGACCCCGTCACCCTTCCTGCGCCAGGAGCGCGACGCCGCACTGCTGATCGACCGGCTCTCGCAGCGGTTTGGCCTCAGCCCCGAGTCCCGGATCCGGCTCGACCTGCTAAAGCTGGCGGGCACGAGCATGTTGGGCCAGCTGCGCCGCGAGATTGATCGCGCCGCCGACGAGGAGCTCGCCGCGATGGACGCCGAGGCGGTGCGAGTGCGAACCGCCCACGGCGAGACCGTGATCGAGGTCGGTGACGACGGGACGGTGGTCGAGGTTGTTTGACACCTGCATGGAGTGCGATGAGCCGCTGCGCCAGCCCATTCACGGCGGGAGGCCCAGGCGCTTCTGCGGCGACAGCTGCCGCAAGAAGCACGAGGCCCGTCGCCGGCGATCCGACGTCATGGAGGCCCTCACCGGGCCGCCTTCCTGGCCCGTGATCCTGCCCGAGGTCGAGCTGCCGCTCGAGGCGCTCAACTTGCCGTCCGACCCCGACGAGGCGGTCGTGGCCGTGGTGCGCGACACGAAGGCCGACGTCGGTCGCCTGGCGGTCTGTGGGTCGAGGGCGCGCGGGCGCCTGGCCTGGCGCTGCGCGAAGGCCTCAGAGGAGATCGGGAGTGTGCTGGCGCGCTACTTCCCGACGCGCGCCGCCCTCCAGGACACCTCAGAGCCGGGAGGTCAGCCATGACCGTCGCGCAGAATTGTCTCGCCTGCGGCGCACCGATCGCCCAGCCGCCCGGCAGCGGCCGTCGGCGACGCTGGTGCGGCGACGCCTGTAGATCTCGCGGCCGCCGCGCCTCGATCGCCAACTTCCGGGCCCTCGTCTGCTCCCTCATCGGCGGTCGAGAGACGCCGGCGAAGGTCGGCGCCGCCCTGGCCGCCCTGAGCGACGGTGATTTCGCCCTGCCGGACAGTCCCGACGAGGCTGTGTTGGAGTCGCTCGCCGAAGCTCACGTGCTGGCCGAAAAGTTCCGCCGCGTCGCCGCCGTGGCGCGGCCCGAGGTCGCCGCTCTGTGCGACGAGCTCGGCGATGACCTGGCGGCCGCCCTCGAACACTTCTTCGCGCCCGAAGCGGCGGTGCGGGTCACATTTTCGGCCACCGACGAGGCTGCGCAGGCTCAGTAGACCTCTTTTGCGTGACGGACGTGTGACCATCGGGCCGCAACAACCGCGGCTCGACGGAGGAGCCAAGATGACAGACCAGGAACGCGCCGACCAGGCTTCCTCGGCATCGCCGACAGATATCGGCGTCTCGGCCAAGATCGCGCGGCGCGTCGAGAGCGCGAAGGCCTGCGCGGCCGTCGAGATCGGGCGCGTGGCGATGCACGGCGACGTTCCCGACGACGAGACCACCGACGGCCCCGGGAGGCCACGATGAAAGACCAGCCACGCGACCCTCTCGGCGTCGCCCTCGAGAACCTGCGCAAAGGCGAGAAGGAAATACGCCGGCAGGGTGAAGTCAGTTCGCGGCTCTCCGGCCAGGCGGCCCACAAGCCTGGAGGCATAAGGCTGGACGGTCCCGAGTGGGCCCGCATCATGGCCTCGAACGATCTTGAGCACCACCTCATGGCCGAGCAGGAAGAGCGCCAGCGTGCAGTCGGTTCGGCCCTAACGGAGGCGACCATGACCCGCAGATCATCGCCCTGGCGGCCGACGGCCGCTATCCACGACCTCATGAACTGGGACAGCGGCAGCGGCGGCGACTTCCGCGCCCTCGGCCGTTCCCGGCAGTTTGCGCTGGTGGCGCCTCACGAGTTCCGCGCCGCCGTGACGACCACCAACGACTACCCCGAGGAGACCTGGCGAGCGCCCGGACTCGAGGCCTACCCGCAGCCGCCACTCAGTCTCGTCGAGCTCATCAGCTGGGTGCCGATCCCCTTCGACAACGCCGAGTACATGTTCGAGACGATCGAGGTCGGCGCCGCCGCCGAGACATCGGAAGGGGTCGCCGCCCCCGAGCCCCAGGTGAACTTCGAGCCGAGGACGACCTACGTGCGGCGCATCCCGGCGACGCGCCAGGCACTCGACGACGCGGCCGTGCTCGAGGATCTGCTCCAGGCCCGGTTGCTGTTCATGGTCAAGAGTCGCCTCCAGACCGGCATGATCGCCGGCAACGGTTCGCTGGGCGCTCCCGACCCAGGCACGCACCTGACCGGGATCCTCAACGCGCCGAACGTCCTGAGTGTGACGAAGGCCGCCGTCGGCTCGCAGCCGCAGCTCGACGCCATCTCGGCCGCGATCGAGGCGATCCAGGCGGCCACCATGACCTTCTACACGCCGAACGTACTGCTCCTGCACCCGAGCGACGCTCTGCAGCTGCGCGAGCTCAAAGACACCGAGGGCCGGCCCGTCTTCGATCCGAACGCGCCTCTGACCCCCGGTGGCCTGGCGACGATCATCACATCGGCTGCGCCCCTCGGACAGCCGCTCGTGGGTGCCACCTCGTCGCTCAGCGGCTTCATCCGTGGCGATATCTACGTCGCGGTCTCGCAGTCGCACGCCGACTTCTTCGTGCGAAACCAGGTCCAGTTGCTCACCGAAGGGCGCTTCGCCTTTGTGGTCAGGCAGCCCCTGGCCTGGTGCGTGATCGAGAACTTCGACGCATAACAGCTGCGCGTCGCGTGCCGGCCTCGGCGCGATGCACAGGCACCGCAGAAGCTCGGTTCATCATCCCGAGCCGATAGCGGTCTAGGCGCGAGGGCCTTCGTTGGCCTCGGGGCCCTCGCGCCGGCAAAGACACTCGCCCCGCGGCACCGCGTGAGTCCTCCTAAGACGACTCAGAAACTTCCGGGTAATTCGTCAGGGTGTTTCTCGATGGCACCCCGGCCCTGGTCATCGACGGAGCTTCGCTACCTGAGAGCCAATGCCACTCTCGGCGCTGAGGCTCTGGCCGTCGCCATGGACCGCACGCGCAAGTCGGTCGAACGCGCCGCCGCCCGTTTCGACGTGAGCCTGCGACGGCCGGGATCGCGCACCGGCCAGGTTATCGGCCAGCGCCGCGGCAAGCACATGCCGTCCGAGATGCGCGAGGCCCTGCTGCACGCCCGCCGTCTGACCCACGACGACACACGCCGGGAGTCCTGTCCGACCTGTGGGCGCCCGGTGGCGCCTGACCTGTGCCCATCGTGTGGGTTACATCCGATCAGGGTTGCCCGAAGCGGACTGTGCTTGAGCTGCCACCTCGAGCACCTCAGAGAACTCTATGCGGAACGACTGGCGCAGCGCGAGCTCGACGCCCTGCGCCAGCGCACGCACCGCGAGCATGGCGGGCGCCCTGGCGGCCCGTGAGCGGCCTTCCGATCTGAGACGCGACGAGGGCCCGCTCCGCGCCCGGAGCGAGCCCCTGTCGGTCGTCAGCGTACAGGGCGCCGGTGACGGATGGCCTAGTCCGCCGCGATCGGCCTCGACGACCTGAGGATCTCGGCCGTGATCCAGGCGCCGGGCCCCGGCAAGGGCAGGAGGCCGCCGCCGGCGGCCCTGCGCATGGCCCTCTGCCGGCCGAGGCCGTCGAGCGCCCAGGCCGTGCCGAAGTAGACAGCATCGCGCCCCTCGCGCAGCGTCGCGACGAAAGAGAAGTCGAGCGGCGCCAGCATGAGACGCTCGGCGCTGCGCCGCCCCTTGCCCGGCCGCCGGCGGCGGTCGTACCTCTCGTGCCAGGAGACGGCCCGCGGATCGCCAGCAGCGAGCCGCTCGAGCACGTCGCCGATCTGCGTCATGATCGCGCAGCGATCGGGCGCGAGCTGCCGCTGCGTCGACCAGGACACGGCAGTCGTAGCGACGTGCCAGAACCGCGCGTCGAAGTCGCCGGCGGCCAGGACCGGCTGGCCGTCGATGACGATGTGACCGTCGAGCGCCGAGGCGAGCGCGCGCCGGCACTCCTGCAGCCACTCTTCGGGGGTCGCGAAGCCGGCGGCGCGAAGCGGCGCCGGCAGAGCGAAGGTGCCGAGCTCGGCGAGCGCCATCAGGCCGCCGCCGGGGCTGCCTGCTGTGCGAGCGCGGCGAGAATGGCGGCATCGGGCGCCTGCAGCTGCCATCCGCAGGCCTCGGCGATGCCCTCGACGATCCGTACGGCGGCGCGGATCCGCGCGCGCGATCCGAGGCGCGGCATGGGGTGCGGCAGGAGTTCACGCTTGGCCGCTTCGGCGCGATCGCGCTGCTCTGCCGTGTCGGGATGGACGAAGACGATGCGCTCGCGCTTGCCCTTCACGGTCGCTGTGACGACCTCGACGTGACGGTGGTCGTGGTAGGAGTCTTGTGGCGGGCAGACCGCGACGCCGAGAAGGCGAGCGGTGGCCGTTTCGGTGGTCTCGTTCATGATGTTCCCCCGGCTGTTAGATGCGGTTAGTGTGATTAGGACGGTTGGCCGTCGTCGCTGCCGCACTTGCGGTCCGTCGGCACGGCTGTGGTCGACCTGGCCAGAAAGTCGAAGACCTCGCGTCGCGCGACCAGGATGCGCTTCTGCGAGTAGGTCAAGCGGCGGAGCTCACCGGAGGCGACCAGGATGCGCACCTTGTCTTCGCCGACGCGCAGCACGTGGGTGAGCTCGTCGACGGTCAGCACGGTGGGCAGCGTGGCGAGCGGGGTCGGAGCGTCGGCGTTCATGGCGATCTCCGGCGGTCGGTGTAGACGATGCTTGGCATGTCGATTGTCCCTTCGTTCGATGGCATGGCGCGGTGGACCGAGCAAGGAACGGGGAGGCGGCCGCGGGTCGATCGCGGGGCGCCCGTGAGACCGCTCGCTTGTGAACATTTCGTGAACACTCGCGCCGGATATGGGGTGTAACGGGGTGTCACACGCGATAGGTTGGACGTCACCACGGCGCGAAGAAGGCGCCGATTTGCGGCGATTTTGCCAAATGAAGTGTGCCGGGCCGTCATGGGCTGTAACGGCCGGGTCGACAATCATAATCCGCGTGTCGTAGGTTCGAGTCCTCCCGCCGCTACCAAGAAGTCTTCCCGCACCTCCCGATTACCGGCGCGAGCAGCGCCCACTCGTCTTACGGCCTCCTGGATGCCCGAGCCGCGCGCCGATAGACTTCAGGCACATCGGATCGGGAGCCGAAAAGTATGACGATGGCAGGCCAGCACCGCGCCGGGCGTCTTTGATGCGACCCGGGTGAGACACCTGCCCGTCATCGACCTCGAGCCGCTGCGCCGGTTCCCGCAGTTCCGGCGGCTCTGGCTGGGCCTCGCGGTGTCGCAGGTGGGCTCTCAGCTCACCCTCGTGGCCGTCTTCTACCAGGTCTACCTGCTCACCGGCTCGTCGCTCGACGTCGGCCTGGTCAGTCTCGCACAGCTTGGGCCGGCGCTCGCGGGGTCGTTGCTCGGCGGCTCGGTGGCCGACGCCATCGACCGTCGCAAGATGCTCGTGGTGACCCAGCTGGCGATGGCGCTCTGCAGTGTGGGTCTTGCTCTGAACAGCGTGGGCGGCAAGCCGGCGCTGTGGCCGATCTTCGTGCTGGCCGCTGTCGGCGCCGGCTTCGCCGGCGCCGACAGCCCGGCCCGCACGGCGATCATGATGAACCTCGTCCCCTGGGACTCGTTTGCCACGGCCAACGTGCTGCGCCAGCTCCTCTTGCAGCTCTCGCTGGTCATCGGCCCGGCGCTCGGCGGTCTGCTGCTCGCCCGCTGGGGGGTGACGGCCGTGTACTGGATCGACGTGGCCAGCTTCGCGGCCGCCGTCGCCGTGTCGCTGGCGCTGCCCGCACTGCCGCCCGAGGGTACGGGCACGAAGTTCGGCCTGCGCTCGATCGCGGAGGGCTTTCGCTACCTGCGTGGCCGCCAGGCGCTGCAGGGCTGCTTCGTGGCCGACCTCAACGCCATGATCCTGGGCATGCCCACGGCGCTGTTTCCGGCGGTCGCGCTCGCTCATTTTCACGGCGGGCCGCAGACCGTCGGCTACCTCTACGCGGCGCCCGGCGCCGGCGCGCTGGTCGGCATGCTGCTCTCGGGCTGGACCGCCGGCGTCGTACGGCCGGGACGGGCCGTGGTCGCCGCGATCGCCGTGTGGGGGGTGGCGATCGCGGCGTTCGGGCTCTCGCCGTGGCTCTGGGCGGCCCTGCTGCTGCTCGCCGTGGCCGGCTGGGCCGACGTGATCTCCGCCGTGTTTCGCAGCACGATCCTGCAGGTCGAGGCGCCCGACCGACTGCGTGGCCGCCTGTCGGCGATCCAGGCGGCCGTCGTGCAGGGCGGACCGCGCCTGGGCAACGCCGAGGCCGGCGCCCTGGCGGCTCTGGTCGGCGCTCAGGCCTCGATCGTGTTCGGCGGCC
>PLTW01000188.1 GCA_003164655.1 Actinomycetota bacterium | reverse complement strand
AGCCGGCGATGACCTGGCTGACGGCAGGGTCGGCGGCCCGGGCCGCGTCGTCGGCGGCCCGCAGCAACGCCGCCTTGACGTCGGTGGCCACCGCGGCGGGCGGTACGGCGACGACCGCCGTGCCCCGAGCCGCGGCCACGGCGCCCAGGTTGGTCACCGGGGCGCCGCCGGCGCCGCCGCGCAAGGCCGCCGAGACGGCGTCGGCGGCGCGTTGCAGATCGGTCTCGGAGAGATCGTCGGAGTACGAGTAGTAGGTGCGCTCGCCGCTGGTGAGCCGCACCCCGAAACCCGATTCGCGGCCGCCGGCGGCGCGCTCGAGGCGCCGGTCTTCGAGCGAGAGGCCGAGCGAACGGCGGTCTTCGGCGAAGACCTCGGCGAAATCACCGCCGTGGCGCAGGGCGCGGCGGATGGTGGCACCAAGCAGGTCCGCGGTAAGGTCGTCGAGCTGCATCAGGTGATGGTTCCCCGCTGTCGAGGGTCGCTCAAACGCACGTACTGTATCACGCGGGGCTCGAGCGCGAGAGACACCCGCAGGAACCGCTCAGCCGAACAGGATGCGCAGGCGGCAGCGGTCGTCGCCCCGGCTGATCGCCGAGGCGGCCGTAATGGCGGCGTCGCTGCCGGCCCCGGCGAGGCGCTCGATGAAGCCCTCGAGAAAGGCGCGGTGCATGACGCAGACCAGCTCGGGCTGGGCCGACGACAGCTCCTTGAAGACGCAGTTGCGCACGTCGACTGCCAGCGTCGCCTGCTCCCAGCTCACCTCGGGCAGCATGCCCACCTCGTCGCCGACCTCGAGGATGGCCGCGACCAGCTCGTCGCGCCCCAGACGGTCGCAGTCGGGATGTGCCGAGACGTACACCTGGGCCGCGGCAGTGCCCGACTCGCGACAGACCGCGGCCACACGGTCGAGGTCGCCGGTCTCGGCGAGCGCCTTGAGAGCGAGATCGGACAGAAGGTCGTAGCGCCGCGGCGGCATGATGAGCGACGAGACCTTGTCGCTCAGTCTGTAGAGGCGCGCCGGCCGGCCGCCCGAGCCGCCCTTGCGCAGCGACGTGAGCAGCAGACCGGCCTGCTCGAGCTTGTTGAGATGCATGCGGGCCACGTTGGGGTGCAGCTCGAAAGCCGCGGCGACTTCGGCCACGGTGACGGCGGCGCCGGGTCGCTCGACGATGGACCGGTAGATGCGATAGCGGGTGCCGTCGGCCAGGACGGCGGTGAGCCTGTTCTGCTGGTCCAAAGAGGTCCCTTCGTTTCTGGCGCCCATCGTACCGGAACCGCAGAGTGGTAACAACGTCGGCGACAGTGAGAATCGCCGGCCAGCGTCCGTCGGCGTCCCGTGCGACTACCCGCGGGCCGACCGGGTGCGCTAGACTGCCCAAACGTCAGACGGGTCTCCAGACGACGAAGAAGGGAGCGTGCGCGCCATGATCGACCTCGCCTGCCGGCCCTCGCCGACCAGACGCCGATGACCGTCCTGCAGGCTCTCATCCTGGGCATCGTCCAGGGCCTCACCGAGTTCATCCCGATCTCCAGCTCGGGTCACCTGATCCTCGTGCCGTGGCTGCTGGGCTGGACCTTCTTTCAGGTCCACCCCGACCTGAACAAGACCTTCGACGTCGCCCTGCATCTCGGCACGTTCATCGCCGCCCTCGTCTACTTCTGGCGCCAGATCGTCGTCATCCTGCGGGCCTGGGCGCACAGCCTGCGCAGCCGCCGGATCGAGACCGCAGACGAGCGTCTCGCCTGGCTGCTGCTCATCAGCACCATCCCCGCCGGCCTGGTGGGCGTCGCCTTCGAGAGCTTCGTCGAGGACCAGCTCGGCAAGCCCTATCTGATCTGCATCCTGATGTTCGCCTTCGCGCTGGTCATGCTGTGGGCCGACATCGTCGCCCGCCAGAACAAGAAGATGACCGACCTGCGCTGGCCGGGAGCGCTGGGCATCGGCGTCGCCCAGGCGGTGGCCCTGTCGCCGGGCGTCTCGCGCTCAGGGATCACGATGGTCACGGGGCTCTTCTTGGGCCTCGACCGCGAGTCGACGGCGCGCTACTCGTTTCTTCTGTCGGTCCCGGTGGTCGGCGGCGCGGCGCTGCTCAAGCTGGCGCAGCTGGCCAAGGACGGCATGCCGCCTCACATGACGACACCGTTTGCCGTGGGCGTAGTGGCCGCCGCCCTCAGCGGCCTCGCCGCCATCTGGTTCGTGCTCAGCTACCTGCGTACCCACACGTTCAAGATCTTCGTCGTGTACCGGCTGGCCGTGGCGAGCGCGCTGCTGATCGTGATCGCCACCGGCTTCCGGCACGCCACGGGGGTCTGAAGCACAGGGGCGGGCGGCGGGGGGCGGCCGCCCCCCGCCGCCCGCCCCTGTGCTTGCTATACTTTGGCGGCCCGGCCGGCAGGACCGCGGCGTCAACGAAAGTGACGACCCTCATGCGCACACTGACTCTCGGCGATCGCGGCAAAGAAGTCTCCGACGTGCAGAAACGCCTGCACGCCCTGGGCTATGAGCTGGGCAACGAAGGCCTCGACGGTTTTCTCGGACCGCGCAGCCAGCTCGCCCTCAGGGCGTTCCAGCAGGAGCGCGGGCTGCTCGTCGACGGCGTTCTGGGGCCCAACACCTGGCGTGAGCTGGTCGAGGCCGGCTGCGCCCTCGGCGACCGCCTCCTGTACCTGCGTGTCCCCAACTTTCGCGGCGACGACGTGCTGGCGCTGCAGGTCAAGCTCAACCTGCTCGGTTTCAACGCCGGGCCCGAGCGCGGCATCTTCGACGGCCCGGTGGAGCGCGCGCTGATCGACTTTCAGCGCAACGCCGGTCTGCCGTCCGACGGCATGGTCGGCGACGACACCCTGGCCAAGCTCGACGCCCTGCGCAAGGCCGAGTCTGGCCGCGAGGGCAAGAAGATCCCCGACCGCGACGAAGGCTTCGCCCGCGCCACGAGCCTCGCCGGTACGGTCATCGTCATCGACCCCGGCCATGGCGGCCAGGACGCCGGCGTGATCTCGGCCTCGGGACGCAAAGAGAAAGATCTCACCCTCGCCGCCGGCCTGCGTCTGGCCGAACTGCTGCGCGCCGAGGGCAGCCGGGTCGTCATGACTCGCCGGTCAGACCAGACCGTGCCGCTCTACGTGCGCACCGACGCCGCCGAGACGGCCGGCGCCGACTACCTCGTCTCGCTGCACTTCAACTCCCATAGCGACTCCGCGGCGGCCGGCGCCGCCGGCTACTTCTTTCAGCGCAGCCACTACTACTCCGAGCACGGGGCGCGCCTGTCCGACTACATCGGCGCCGAAGTCGGCCGGCTCTCCAGCGCCGGCTTCATCGCCAGCCTCGGACGCAACTTCGCCGTCCTGCGCGAACCGACCGGCATCGCCGTGATGATCGAACCGCTCTTTCTGTCGAACCCCACCGACGACGCCCTGGCGGGCCGCGCCGACTACGTCGAGCGGCTGGCGCGGGCCGTCGTCGCCGGCTTTGCGCGCTACCTGGCGCGGGCCTGAGACGGCGATGAGCGGCTTTACGCCCACCCAGCGGCAGCGCCTGCACGAGCTGGGCGCCGGCGCGGCCGCGCTCGACGAGACCTTCGCCGACGCGACGGCGCGCGACCAGGCCTTCCGGCTGCTGGCCACGCAGCTCGCCGGCGCGGGCCGGGCAGCGCTGGAAGCGCTGCGCACGGGCCCGCGTGTGCCCGCGCTGCGCCGTCTCGAAGGGTCGCTGCGCGCCGCCCTCACCCAGGCCGGCCTGGTCGAGGTGGTGACGCCGGCCATCGTCGGCGGCGAGGCCCTGCGCAAGATGGGAGTCGAGCCGGGCAGCGAGATGGGCACGCAGGTCTTTCGCCTCGACGGCGACCGCTGCCTGCGGCCGATGCTGGCGCCCAACCTCTACACGCTTCTGCGCCGCCTCGCCCGCGTCTGGAAGCAGCCCTTTGCGATCTACGAGATCGG
The DNA here is from genome assembly GCA_003164655.1 of Actinomycetota bacterium. Lineage (GTDB taxonomy): Bacteria > Actinomycetota > Thermoleophilia > UBA2241 > UBA2241 > Bog-752. The sequence goes on along the minus strand of PLTW01000188.1, from coordinate 1,822 downwards.
CTCGTGCTTTCGCGCCGACACGAAGGGCAGCCGGCATCTGAACGAGTTCACCATGCTCAACCTGGTCGAGCTCGGCACGCCGCTGGCCGACCGCGACGAGCGCCTGCGCGAGCTGGCCGTCGTCGTGCTCGACGCGGCCGGCGTGACCGGGTACGAGTTCGTTCTCAAGCACTCCGAGGTCTACGGCGACGAGCTCGACGTGGTCGTCGCCGGCCTCGAGGTCTGTTCCACGGCGCTCGGGCCCCACGCCCTCGACGATGCCTGGGCGATCACCGACCCGTGGGTCGGCCTGGGCTTTGGCCTGGAGCGCCTGCTCGTGGCCCGCGACGACCTGGCCGGTATCGAGCGCGTGGGGCGCAGCCTCAGTTACCTCGACGGGGTGCGGCTCTAGCCGCGGCCGCCGCGCAGCGGTCGGCGACCCCGGCCTGTCCGGTCAGGCGGTGGCGGTCGCCGCGGCGCCCTCGGTCTCGGCCGGCGCCTGCGCCTTGACGAACTCGGCGTCGATGCTGAGCTTGACCTCGTCGCCGACCAGCACGCCGCCGGCTTCGGTGACCACGTTCCAGGTCAGACCGAACTCCTTGCGGCTGAGCTTGCCGGTGGCCGAGAGGCCGAGCCTGGTGTTGCCCCACGGGTCGGCCAACGGTCCGGTGATCTCGGCGTCGAGCGCGAGCGGGTGCGTGACGTCCTTGATCGTGAGATCGCCGGTGATCGTGTACTGGCCGCCCGTGCCCGCGACCTTCGTCACGACATAAGTCATCTCGGGGTACTTCTCGGCATCGAAGAAGTCGGGTGAGCTCAAGTGGGTGTCGCGCTGCGCCTCGCGGGTGCTCACGCTGCCCGTCTTGACCGTTACCGTCCCGGTCGAGAGCGTAAGGTCGGCCTCGTCGATGTCGGCCGCGATCGTGAACTCGTCAAAGTGACCGCGCACGGTCGACACGACCATGTGGCGGACGGCGAACTCGAAGTTGGTGTGCTGCGGATCTGTGGTCCAGGTCATCGTGGGGCTCCTTTTGTTTGACCGGCGGCCCCGGCCCCGACCGGGACCGGCGCCGCCCGCGAACTGTTTGGCTAGCCACATGATGGCCCGATCATGTGGCTAGCCAAACATTTTCCCGCGGACGGGGTAGACTGAGTACAGATGACGCGACAGACACACACCCAGGCACTGTCCAGCCGCCGCCGCTCGGGCGCTCCCGAGTCCGTCCCGGCCTGCGAGCGCTGGCCCAAGCCGAGCGCCGTAGCCGAACAGAACGGTCCCGTGGTGCACGCCCTGTTCCGGCTGTCTCGCGCCAACAAGACGATGATCGGCGGCCGGCTGCGCGGGCTCGGCCTCGCCAACGGCCAGGAGCTCCTGCTGCTTCAGCTCTGGGACAGAGACGGCTGCTCCCAGACCGACCTGGTCGACCGGCTCGGCATCGACCCCTCGACCGTCACCAAGATGCTGCAACGCCTCGAACGCGGCGGCTGGGTGCGGCGCGCGCCGTCGCGAGGCGATGGCCGGGTGACGCTGGTGAGCCTCACGGCGGCGGGCCGGCGCCTGCGCGGCGCCGTCACGCGGCTCTGGAGCGACCTCGAGCACGAGACGGTCAAGGGACTCTCGGCCGACGAGCGAGCGAGCCTGCTCGTACTGCTTCATAAGGTCGAAGACACGCTGCACGCCGGCGGCGCACCCACAGCCGAGTGTGAGGCGCCGGTGAAGGCCGGCAGCAGCCCCTGCTCCGGCGGCGACGAGACGGCCGCCGCCGACGGCCTCTGCCCCGGGTAGCGGGGCGAATGGTCGGCCCCGAGCCGTGCGAGTCCGCAAACACAGCGAGGGCGGCGG
>PLTW01000173.1 GCA_003164655.1 Actinomycetota bacterium | reverse complement strand
CACCGTTCCTTGATCCCAGGGTAACACGGCGCACATTCGGTCCGGGGCCGGCTTCTCGACAGCAGAGAAGCCGGCCCCGGACCGCTTGGGCAGCTCGAACCGGGCAGGCGCCATGTCGCTGCTCGACCCTGCCGTGTTGGGTGCAGCGGACGGGCGTGTCTGCGGCGCCGGACCGCTGCCCGGCGGGCGGGTCGGCGCAGGGCGCCGGCCGTCGCGAAGCTGCCGTCTGCAATTTGCCGGGCAGGATTTCGCCAGTTGGGCAGACTGAGTGACGAGAGGGGCGGGAGACCGCCCGCACAACGGAGGGAAACGACCATGAAACGGCGCGCGAGCCAGAGCGGCTTTACGCTCATCGAGCTTCTCATCGTGATCATCATCATCGGCATCCTGGCCGCCATCGCCATCCCGATGTTCCTCACGCAGCGCAACAAGGCCAAGGACGCATCGGTCAAGGAGGGCGTGCACAGCCTTCAGATCGGCGTGCAGAGCTACGCCGTCGACCACAGCGATGCCTATCCGGCGTCCCTGGCCTCGGGTACGCTCATCGATGTCTCCGGAGCAAACTACGTCGACAACTGGCCCAAGAACCCGTACTCCACCAGCCCCATGGCCAACTCGGCAGCTGTCGGTGACTACCAGTACAGCCAGCCGGCATCCAACACCTTCCGCATCATCGGTCACCTGTCGAACAGCGGTGGGTTCACGGTCCCCTGATCCCAGGAGCACGGTGCACGTCCGGCGTCGGGGGGCGGCTTGTCGTGCACGACAAGCCGCCCCCCGACGCCGTTTGCGCTGCGCGAGCCGGGGCTGGCGGTTTTGTTGGTGATGGAGTTTGGTTAGGTAGATTTCCGCAAGCGGGGCAGACTAAGTGATGAGAGGGGCGGGAGACCGCCGGCACAGGACGGAGGGGAAGCGGACATGAGGAAGCGCGCGGGGCAGAAGGGCTTCACGCTCATCGAGCTCCTGATCGTGATCATCATCATCGGCATCCTGGCAGCCATCGCCATCCCGATGTTCCTAAACCAGCGCAACAAGGCCAAGGACGCCGCGGTCAAGGGCGGAGTGCACAACATCGAGCTCGGTATCGCCAGCTATGCGATCGACCACGGAGACATCTATCCGGCCACCGGCAGCATCTCCTCGACGACCCTGATCGACGCCTCGGGGGCAAGCTACGTCGACCACTGGCCGACGAACCCCTACCTGGGTGTGCCCATGCAGGACAACACGGCCACGGGCAACTACACGTACACGCAGACCAACGGCGGCTCGGGCTTCATGCTCGTGGGCCACATGAACAGCAACGGGTTCACCGTTCCGTAAGGGTCGCCGCCGGCGGGCCGGCTCAGATCCGCTTGCTCACCGGGTGCGCCCGGACGCCGATCGTCGGACCGTCATAGGCTAAAGAGACTAAAGGTTTTTCGCCTCTTCCCGAAGGAATCACCATGCCGACTGGAGTATCAGTTGCGGGTAGACCCTTCGGAGACGCGCAGGACGTGACCATTACCGACGATCGACAGCATCCCAGCCGCATGCTCGAGGTGCGTGACCTCCACAAGACGGTGGCCGTCGGCTTTCGGCGGCGCAAGGTCGAGATCTTGCGCGGCGTCGATCTCGAGGTCCGCGACGGCGACGTGTTCGGGCTTCTCGGCCCCAATGGCGCCGGCAAGACGACCACGCTCAAGGTGGTCCTCGGCCTCATGCGGCCCACGAGCGGGTCGGTGACGCTCGGTGTGCGCGGTCTCGCGCAGCTCGGGTATCTACCCGAGAATCCTTACTTCTACGACTACCTGACCGGCGCCGAGTTCCTGGGCTTCGCCGCCCGCCTGTTCTCGCTCGATGCCCGCGAGCGCGAGCGGCGCGTTGCCGCCATCCTGGCCGACGTGGGGCTGGAGCGCGCCGCCGGCGTTCAGCTGCGCAAGTACTCCAAAGGCATGCTGCAGCGCATCGGCATCGCTCAGGCGCTCATCAACGAGCCTCGGCTGGTGCTGCTCGACGAGCCCATGACCGGGCTCGATCCCATCGGCCGGGTCGAGGTCAGGCAGATCATTCAGCAGCTCCACGAGCGCGGCACGACGGTGCTCTTCAACTCGCACATCCTGTCCGACGTCGCCGCTCTGTGCACGCGCATCGCCATCATGCGCGACGGCCGCGTGGTCTGGCAGGGCGCGGTCGCCGAAGCGCTGTCGCAGAGCCCCGCGGGCGACCTCGAAGGCTTCTTCATGGACGTGGTGAGGGCGTGATGAGGGTCGCGGCGGTTGCCGTCAACACTTTCCGCGAGACCATCCGCGACCGCATCCTCGGCGTGATCATCCTCTTCGCTCTGGCGATGATCGTCGCCAGTCTGTGGCTGGCCAGCATCAGCCTCGGTCAGCAGGATCGCATGATCAAGGACTTCGGTCTGGTGGCGATCAGCCTCTTCGGGCTGATCGTGGCCGCTTTCGTGGCCGCCAGTCTGGTGCGCAAAGAAGTCGAGAAGCGCACGGTCTTCATCATCTTCTCCAAGCCCGTCTCGCGCAGCGAGTTCATCTGGGGCAAGTTTCTCGGTCTGGCGGCCACCATGTTCACGGTGCTGGCCGGAATGACGGTGTTTCTCTTCGTGCTCGCCTGGGTCGTGGCCAAGAGCCCGTCGGGTTCGCTGCTGCTGGCGGGCTTGCTGATCTACCTGCAGCTGCTGGTGGTGGTGGCGGTCACCATGCTCTTCGCGACCATGACGTCGGCGATCCTGGCGAGCGTCTGGGGCATCTGCGTCTACGCCGCCGGCCAGCTCAGCCACAACGTGCTGTCGCTCTCGCGTCTGGGACACTCGGCCGTCACGCACGCCGCATCGGTGTTTGTCTTCTACCTTGTGCCCAACCTGAGCGCGGTCGACATTCGTGCCGCGGTAGTGGGTGAGGGGGCGGTGGCCTGGACGAGCCTCATCGCGTGGGGCGGCTACCTGATCGCCTACCTTGTCATCGCCCTGTTCGTGGCCACCTGGATCTTCCGCCGCAAGGAGTTCTGACGTGCGCATGCTGCGCGGCAGCGTCGTCGCGGCGATCGTCGCGGTTTGTGTCGGTGTCGTGATCGGCTACCAGTCGGCGCGGCCCGCCGCGGCGACGCCCAATCCGGTCGTCTTCGTGCCGACGCCGGGCTTCTACAGGAACTTCTCGCCCGGCGTTCGGGCGAGCGTGGCCGACGTCTATTGGCTGTACACCATCCAGTACTACGGCGAGCATCTCAAGTCCGATCACAGGCTCGATTCGCTGCCGGCCATGGTGCGGCTGGTGACGACTCTGAGCCCGCACTTCACCGAGGCCTACTTCTTTGGCGCTTTCGCCATGATCGACGTCGGCCGGCCCGATGTCGCCTACGCCCTCCTCCAGCAGGGGTTCAAGGCCAACCCCGGCAACTGGCGGTTCCCGTTCTACCTTGGGTTCTTCGCCTACACCTATGCTTCCGGGGCTCACAAGGACCAGGTCGCCGCTCAGTGGTACGCGGCCGCCGCGCGTCTGCCGGGCGTGCCGCCGTTTGTGGCCCGTCTGGCCGCCGAGCTGGCCACGAAAGGCAACGACACCCAGAAGGCGATCGACCTCTGGGCGCAGGTGTACGGCCAGGGCGACACGTACGCCAGGCAGAAGGCCGTCAGCGCCCTCGACGGGCTTCTGCCCAAGGGCACGGTCGCCCGCGAGAAGGCGGTCGCCGGGCTGAAGGGGTTCGTCTCGCCAGCGCTGTTCGATCAGTTCATCGCCGATCTGTTCCAGGGCTATAAATGATCGGCCGCGGCGCGGCGCGCCGGACGGCCTAGCATGCTCGACGCTTACGTCATCGTCGTCGCCGGGGTGTTCGGGCTGCTCATCGGCAGCTTTCTGAACGCCTGCGCCTATCGTCTGCCGCTCGGCATCAGTGTCGCCCACGGCCGTTCGTTCTGCCCCGCCTGCAAGACCCAGATCCGCGCCGTCGACAACATCCCGCTGCTGAGCTGGATCGTGCTGCGCGGCCGCTGCCGGGCCTGTGGGGCGCCGATCAGCTGGCGCTACCCGCTGGTCGAGGCTCTCACGGGCATGCTGTTCGCCGCCATGGCGGCGCTGACCGGCCCGAGCGCGCTGCTGGCCCTGCAGTTGCTGTTCGTGGCCGCGCTCATCCTGGTGAGCGACATCGACATCGCCGAGCGCATCATTCCCGACGTCGTGATCCTGCCGGTGGCCGCCATCGGCCTCGTGGGCATGACCGTCCTCGACCCGCGTGGAGGGCCGCGCTGGACGTGGCTGGCCGCGGGTCTCGGCGCGGCCGGGTTCCTCCTCGGGACGGGCCTCGTGTATAAGCGTCTGCGCGGCGTCGAGGGCATGGGCATGGGCGACGTCAAGCTCGCCCTGGCGATGGGGTTCTTCCTCGGTGCGGCCGTGATCCCGGCCCTGTTCATCGGCTTCATCGCCGGGGCACTGGCGGGCATCGTGCTGCTGGCGCGCGGGCGCAGCGCCAAGACCGCCGTGCCCTTTGGCCCATTTCTGGCGTTCGGCGCCCTCGTCGCCTTGATCTGCGGCAACCAGATCCTGCACCTGTACCTGCACGTCGCCCTGCATTCGTAGCGGCCACGGCGGGTCGGCCGCAGGCGGACGACGGCCGGCGGCGCCGGGCGGCGGCGGACCGTCATCCGGGAGTGAGGCGAACGTGAACGCCGAGCGCCTCGCCGTGGCCTCGCGGCGCGCGAGCGGATACCGGTAGCATCGACCGGCGGGCTCGCATCCGGGTCCGGCCCTCTTTTCGGTCCTGCCGTCGGCTACGAGGCTCATGCAACGCGGTCACACCATCTCCGAACTTCTCGTCGCCCTGGCCGTCGCGGCCACGCTGGGCGGCGTTGCGGTCCCCGGCCTCGCCTGGGTCCAGGGCAGGGCGGCGGTCAAGACCGACGCGCAGCGGCTGGCCCTCGTGTTGCGGCGCGCCCAGGCGCGCGCCGCGGCCTCAGGTGACACGGTCTGCCTGCGGCTCAACGACCAGGGGCGGCGCTATGTCTGCGAGCAGACCGGCGCCGGCGGCACCGCCACCGTCGAGAGCGGCGAGTTCAATGGTGCCTGCGCCACCAACTACCCTGGGGCAGCCGTCGAGTTTCGCTTGTGGGGGTGGCCCTGCTCGCTGTCCGGCGAGCCGCGCGCCGGCAGTTTCGTCTTTACCTGCCACGGAGCCGAGTCGTCGGTCGTGCTGCAGATGGGAGGGCGTATCCGATGGAGCTAGGCGACCGCGGCATGACGCTCATCGAGGTCGTGGTGGCGGCGGCGGTCGTCATGACCGTGGTCATTGCTGCCTCCAACGCCGTCATCGCGGTCAACGGGGCGAGCGCCAGGGCGGCCGGCCGTTCAGCCGCCGAGGCCGGCGTGGCGAGTGAGCTCGAAGAGCTGCGCAGCCTGCCACTGGTCAGCACGGGCTCACCCGGCCCGGCGTCGGCCGACGTTGTGTCAAGCATCTTTCCCCACGCCGACCCCGGGCGCGACACGCCCGACGCCCTGTTTGCCGCCGAGCCGCGCGCCGGCTGCCCTGCCGGGACGTTCTTCACAATCAGGCAGGTGCCGGGCGGATGCCTGACGATCGCCGCGACCTTCGTCGCTGGCACCGCCGCCGGCTGGACAGCCGTCTCCGCCGACCGCCTGAACGGCTACGACGCTCGCCGGGCGGTCGAGCTCCCGTCGGCGGCGCTCCTCGTGCGGGTGTCGTTCGCCTGGCGGGCCGGCGCGCGCACCGGCGCGGTCACGCGGACGATGGTCGTCGCGAATCGGCCCGACGGGCCGTGCCGGATCGCCGTACCGGCGCCGCCGGGGGCGGCGTAGCGGTGGCCGTGCTCAGGCGATCGCGACGTACGCCGGCCGGATTCAGTCTGCTCGAGCTGCTCATCGCCACCACCGTGGCCACCGTCGTACTGGCCGCCGGGTGGGCCTGGTGCTGGTCGCTCAGCGGGTCGTGCGCCGCCGGATCCGCGCGCCTCGACGCGGGCTCGTCGCTGGCTTTCGTGCAGCGCCTCAGCACCGGCGAGCTCGGTCAGTGCGACGGACTTGTCACGGCATCCGACGCGGGCTGCTCGGCGACCAGCATCGCCTTCATCGTGCCGTCCGGCGAGGGCCCGACCACCGAGCTCATCACCTACGTCTGGGACCCCGGCCGCCGGGTGCTGTGGCGCAAGTCGCCCGGCTCCCATCTCGCCGAGGGCGTCGACGACTTTGCCATCGCCTACTTCGACTCCCAGGGCCACGAACTGCCGGTGGCGACTGGCGGCGGCCTGACCGGCGCCGAGCTGCCCCTGGTGCGGCGGGTCAAGCTCAGCGCCGTGGTCGACTGCGCCGCGCAGACCGCGAGCGCGTCGTGGCAGGTCAGTCTTCGGGGCTGCACGTGAAACGCGTCGCGCTGCCGGGCGGCCAGCAGGGCTTTGCCCTGCTGGCCGCCCTCCTCATCGCCGCCATCGCCCTGCTGGCGACCGCGACGCTCGTCGCCGCGGCGCTCTCGTCTACGGCGATCTCCGCCGACGACGCGGCCTCGGCACGCGCCGCCGACGTCGCCGACGCCGGTGTCGCCGACGCCCTCGAGCGCCTGCGCTGGGGCTGGTTGCGCCTCGACCCGTCGTCGTGGCCGGCCGCTATTGCCCTCACGGAATTCGGCGGGGGGTCGTACTCGGTGGCGCTCGAGGCCTTGTCCGGCGACGATCTTCGCCCACGACTCGACCCTTCGTCGCCGGTGAGCGCCGGCGACCCGGGCGTAATCGCCTGCCGCGTCGACTCCACCGGCGTGTGGGGGCAGACCCGGCGCGTTGTCCATGTGGTTGTCCTGTCAACCCCCGATGGCCTGCCGCGTGGCCTTGTAGTCGGCGACGACGCCACGGTCGCGGCGCCGACGATCCTGCGCGGTTGTGGACTGTACGCTGGCGGCGACGTGAGCGGTCGCGAATGGGTTACGCCGGAGGCTCCGGTGGCGTCCCAGCCGGTCGCCGCGCCGCCGCCGGTTCCCGATCTCGCCTACGGTGGTCTGTACGCGCAGGCGGGCGTACACGCCGGCGGCCACATCTTCGCGCGCGGCCTCGAGGAACACAGCGCCGGCGGCGCGCCCGCCGCCGACTCAGACGCCGACTCGGGCGACCCGCCGCCGGCCGCTCTGGTGGCGCCCCCCGGTCCGGCAGTCGTCGGCGGCCTCGCCGCGCATGCCTCTGATCCGACGGCGGCCCTCGGCCCGTCCGGGCTCGATCTCAGGCTGCTCGAGCGCTCCGGGCCGGCGGTGCTCGGCGCGCCGGCGCTGCCGGTCGATGGTCGCATCTACGTTGTCGACGCTGGCGTTGCGGCGCTCGCCCTGTACGGCGACCGCCCGTTCGCGCCGCAGGCGTGTCCGGCGACGGTCGTCGTGCTCGGCGACTGCGTGGCCTGTGGCGGAGCCGATGGTGGGGCTTTGCCGACGCTGGGCGGTGCCCTCATCGTCACCGGCACCCTCACCGTCGATGCGCCGCTCTGCGTCGAGGGCAGCCTGTACGCGCGTCGCCTAATCGTCCACGCGCCCCTTACCGTGAGCTTCTCCGCTGTGTCCGACTCGGCGGCGGCGCCCGGCTCGGCGAACGTTCGCGCCGCCTCGTGGCGTGAGTGATCTCGACGACGGCGCACCCTCAGCGGGCGCCGGCGACGAACGCCGCCGGGCGCGGCGCGAGCGTGAACGGCGCTCGTGCCCTAAAGCGAGGTGCGATACCTGCCGACAAACTGCCTGGAGAAGAGAGACGAACGGGGAAGATCATGGCGAAGAACGGAATGCGTGTGGGTCTCGACCTGGGGCAGTCGTCAATAGCTGCCGTCCAGGTCAAACCCGGAAAGCAGCACAACGTGCTGACGCACGCTGCGATCCGCGGACTTCCCGAGGGACTCGTGTTCGAAGGCGAGGTCGTCGACGGCGACGCCCTGGCCAGCGAGCTCAAAACCCTCTGGAAAGAGGGCGGGTTCGCCAGCAAGAACATCGAGCTCGGGGTCGCCAATCAGAAGATCGTCGTGCGCACGATGGAGTTCCCTCAGATCGACGAGAAGGAGCTGCGGGCCGCGGTCGAGTTCCAGGCCCAGGAGCACATCCCCATCCCGGTCGACGAGGCCATCCTCGACTACAAGGTGCTCTCCACCTACGCCGCCGACGACGGCAGCGTCAAGCAGCGCATTCTGCTGGTGGCCGCCCAGCGCGAGATGGTGCGGCAATTCGTGTCCGTAGCCAAGAAAGCCGGTCTTGTGATCGGCGGCATCGACCTGCAGGCGTTCGCCCTGATCCGCGCCCTGGCGCCGAAGACCAGCTTTATCGATCAGGGCGGTCCCGCCGACGGCGTCGGCGCCGAAGTGGTCGCGCTGGTCAACATGGGCGGTGGTATTACCAACCTCGTGGTCGCCGCCGCCGGCGTCACCCAGTTCACCCGGGTCATCAACCTCGGCGCCGAAACGCTCACCCAGGCGCTCATCCTGCACCGCTCGATCCCGTTCGAAGAGGCCGAGTCTTATCGCATCCAGGTGGGGCTCACCGGAGAGCAGCCCGATCAGCCGGGCGATCTCACGCCGGAGATCCAGCAGGACATCCATCGCACGTTCGAGCAGGCCTTCGAGCCGTTCTCCGACGAGTTGCGCCGTTCGATCGACTATTACCACACCCAGGATCATGTAGGCGAGATCACCCGGCTCGTGCTCACCGGCGACGGCGCTCTCACTCGCAACATCGCCTACTGCCTGTCTCAGGGGCTGCACATGCCCGTCGAGATCGGCAACCCGCTGCGCGAGATCGGCGAGAACAAGACCAAACTGACCGAAGTCCAGCTCGAGTGGATGGCGCCACGGCTTGCGATCGCCATAGGCCTGGCGCTCGAAGATGAAGGGTAGGCGGCGATGACGCGAATCAACCTTCTGCCGGCCGAGGAACGATCCCGAGCCGCGCGCGAACAGGGTCTCCTGCTGGTCATCGTCGGACTCATCGTCCTGGTCGTGGCCCTCGGCGCGGTCTACTTTCTGTCGGTCAGGCAGGTGTCCAGCAAGCAGAGCCAGGTCAACGACACCGCCGCCCAGATCGACGTGGCCAACGTCCGGCTCGCCGCGCTGCGGCCCTACGAGACACTCCAGGTCCAGCGCCAGGCGATGACCCTCACCGCCGCGCAGATCCTGAATGCCAGGGTCAGCATGTCGAACCTGCTCGAAGAGATCAGCTTGCTGCTGCCGTCGGGCGTGTCGCTGCAGTCGCTGAGCGTGAACGTGCCGCCCTACATGGAGGCCGGCGCGAGCGACACGAGCTCGGCCGCCTCGACGACGCTCTCCACCGACCTCACCATGGCCGGCACCGCGACCGCCGGTACGCTCTACGCGGCGCACGACCAGGTCGCCGCCCTGCTGACCCAGCTGGGCCTCATGCCGCAGATCATGAACATCAAACTCGCTTCATCGACGGCCGCCACGGCAGGCGCCTCGGTATCTTTCACGATCTCGGCCAGCCTGCGGCCCTTTGCGACCACGCCGCCCCTGGCCCCCGCAGCGCCGTCGATCACGATGGGAGGTGGACAGTGATGAAGCTTCGTGGTCGTGAGCTCTACATCATCGTGGGCGTGGTGGCTGTGGTGATCGGTGTCCTGTGGTACTTCTTCCTGTTCAGTCCCCAGCAGAAGAAGGTCGCCGCACTGAACACCCAGTACGTTGCCCAGCAGAGCACGCTGCAACAGACCGAGATGCAGATCCGTCAGCTCCAGCTCCTGCAGAAGACCGCGCCGCAGGCCGAGGCCGATCTCATCAAGCTTCACCAGGTCATGCCGTCCGAGGGCGCCATCCCGTCGTTTGTCATCGGGCTCACCCAGACGGCGCAGAGCTCGGGCCTGGCGGTTCTCACCATCACCCCGCAGTCGACCGCACCGGGTGTGCCGTTCTCGGTGCAGCCCATCGCGCTCGAGTTCGACGGCGCGTACTTCGATGTCGAGGACTTTCTGTACAGGCTCGAAAACTACGTCGACTACCGCAACGGCCAGTTCCTCGTCAGCGGGCGGATGTTCGCGGTCGTCAACATGTCACTGGCCAAGAGCAACACCAAGGACTATCCCGATCTCGACGTCAAGCTGACCATCAACGGCTACCAGTGGACTCCCGCCGGGGGCTCCGCGACGCTGGCAGGTGCGCAATGATGACCATGAACAAGTCGAACGTGGTGCTCGTGATCGTGGTGGTGGCGGCGATCGCCGTGGCGTCCGTGGTGGCCGTCCATGGCCACGGCGGCGCGACCTCCGCCCTGAGCGCCGCCGGCGCCGAGAATCCGTCCATGGCCGGGCTGGCCGATACCTCGACCGTGGCATCGTCCACCGGCAGTGGCGCCAGCGCGGTCGATCCCGCCAAGCAAGACCCGACGCTCGACCAGTTCCATAGCCGCGATCCGTTCATTCAGACGACGCCGGCGCCGGCGCCCAGCGGCAGCGTGACTCCTGAGCCGACGACCTCATCGAGCGCGTCGCCGTCGCCGTCGCCGAAGGCCGTGGCGGCCAACATCCGCCTCAAGAGCGGGAGCGCAACGGCGAATTACGGCGACCAGAAGGTCGGCGACAAGCTGCCGCCCGCGGCTGCGGTGTTCAAGATCACGGCGATCTCCCCCAGCACGGTCACATTCGAGTTGCTCAACGGCTACACGCTCGGCGCCAACACGAGCAAGACGACCTTCCCGGTCGCTCAGTCCACGGCGCCGACCCAGGTCATTCTCGAGAACGGCACCCACCAGAGCGAGTACCTCATCACGGTGCAGCAGATCATCTTCAGCGGCGGTTCGAGCAGCGGTGGCGGTTCGAGCAGCGGTGGCGGTTCGAGCAGCGGCGGCACCTCGAGCGGCGGCAGTTCGAGCGACACCGGCGGTTCGGCGAGCTCGGTCGCGGGGCACAACATCACGGCGCTTAGCATCGAGAACAGCAACGGCGTGCCGAGCGCGACTCTCGTAGTCGACGGCACAACCTACGCCGCCGAGAGAATCGGCAAGGTGATCACGACGAGCTGGGGTCAGATCAAGATCCTCGGCATAAACGGCCCGGCCCAGACGGTCACCGTGCTGCACGCCGACGTGCAGGTCACATTGCGTGTAGGGCAGTCCGTGTCGAAGTAGGACGCCTCTCTTGCCACACGACGAACGCCATGAGGGCGGGCTTGCGCAAGCGGCCCGCCCTCATTGTCTCGTTCTCGGGGTGGCGTGTAAGGTAGCGGGCATGACGACGTTGCGTTACCTTACGGCCGGCGAGTCGCACGGCCGCCAGCTCACCGCCATTCTCGAGGGCTGTCCCGCGGGTCTGGCGCTCGACGCGGCCGCGATCGACGCCGATCTGGTCCGGCGCCAGCTCGGCTATGGGCGCGGCGCTCGGCAGCAGATCGAGAAGGACCGTGTGATGATCCTCGCCGGTATCAGGTACGGCCGTACGACCGGCGCGCCCATCGCCCTGGCGATCGAGAACCGCGACGCCGCGAACTGGGCCGATACGATGGCCGTCGAAGTCACCTCCCGGCGAGTCGCGCCGGTGTGCGTCCCACGACCCGGACACGCCGATCTGCCCGGGGCGCAGCTCTATGGCGCTGACGATCTGCGCGACGTGATCGAGCGGGCCAGCGCCCGCGAGACCGCGGCGCGGGTCGCCTGCGGCGCGGTCGCGCGGCGGCTGCTCGGCCTGCTCGGCTGCGCGGTGCGCAGCCACGTTGTGGCGATCGGCGGTGTGACGGCGGGCGTCGCGGCCTCGCCGGCGGGCCTCGAGGCGGTCGACGGCGATCCGCTGCGCTGTCTCGACGCGGCGGCGAGTGAGGAGATGCGTTCGGCTATCGCGGCGGCCGGGCAGGAGGGCGACACGCTCGGCGGCGTGTTCGAGGTCGTGGCCTTCGGCTTTCCGCCCGGTGTCGGCAGCTACGTCCAGGCAGACCGCCGTCTCGGCGCCCGGCTCGCGGGCGCCCTCCTGGGGATCCCCGCCATCAAGGGCGTCGAGATCGGCCTGGGGTTCGCCGCGGCGGGACTGCCGGGCTCGCGGGTGCACGACGAGATCGTCTGGTCGGCAGCCACAGGCTACGGTCGCACCGCCAACAACGCGGGCGGCGTCGAGGGCGGCATCTCCACCGGCCTGCCGATCGTCGTGCGCGCCGCCATGAAGCCGATCGCCACCCTCATGAGCCCGCTGCGCAGTGTCCACCTGGACAGCCATGAGGCCGTCGAGGCGCACGTGGAGCGTAGCGACGTGTGCGCCGTGCCGGCCGCCGCGGTGGTGGGCGAGGCCGTGGTGGCGCTATGTCTGGCGGCGGCCGCGCTGGAGCGGTTCGGCGGCGAGACCGCCGACGAGTTCGCCGGCGCGGCCGCGGCCTTCGGCGACCGCCTGCGACGGTCGTGAAGGGCAGCGTCGCCCTCGTGGGCTTCATGGGCGCCGGCAAGACGCAGGTCGGCCGCCTCGTGGCTCAGCGGCTCGGCGTGCCGTTCGTCGACACCGACAAGGTCATCGCCGACCGTCACGGAACGATCGCCGATCTGTTCTCCGAACGCGGCGAGCCGGCCTTTCGCGAGATCGAGCGCGGCATCGTGCTGAGTGAGCTGACCGCGGCGGCGCGCAGCGCTCGCGTGGTGGCTCTGGGCGGGGGTGCGGTGACGATCGCCGACGTGCGGGTGGCCCTGCAGAGCCTGCCGCATGTGATCTGGCTCGATGCGCCGCCGCGGGTGCTGTTCGCCCGGGTGCAGTCGGGCGGGCGGCCGCTGGCGCGCGACGAAGCGCTCTTCGAGGCCCTCTACGCCCGGCGCCGGCCGCTGTACGGTGAGGTGTCGACCACCGTAGTGCGCGCGGCGGGGCGCGAACGTCTCGCCTGGATGGCCGACAAGGTGATCGCGGCGGTCGCGGCGTGAGGCCCGACGCCGGCCCTGCGCCGGTGGCGGCCGTGAGCGTGACCGTGCGAGCCGGCCTCGAGACCTACGAGGTAAGGATCGGCGCCGGGCTTCTCGGGCGTCTCGGCGAGCTCTGCGACCGGCCTGCGACCCAGGCCCTCGTCGTCAGCGACGAGAACGTCGCGTCGTGGTACCTCGAACGCGTTATGGCGGGCCTCGAGGCCGCCGGCATGCGATCTGCCGCCATGGTGCTGCCGCCGGGCGAGCAGACCAAGTCGCCGGTCGTCCTGGCGGCGCTCTATGACCGCCTCTACGATCTCGGCGCCGGTCGCCACGACACCGTCGTGGCCCTGGGCGGCGGCGTGATCGGCGACCTGGCCGGGTACGCCGCGGCGACCTTCCAGCGTGGCCTGCGCCTCGTGCAGGCGCCGACGACGCTCTTGGCCATGGTCGACGCCGCCGTCGGCGGCAAGGTCGCGGTCGACTTTCGGGAGGGCAAGAACTACCTGGGGACGTTCTACCAGCCCGCTCTCGTGGTCGAAGACCCCGACGCCCTGGCGACGCTGCCTGAGCGCGAGGTGCACGGCGGCTGGGCCGAGATCGTCAAGCACGGCCTGCTCGCCGGCGGCGTCACGCTGGCTTTGACCGAGGCGGGAGTGGCCGACAAAGCGCGTCCCGACCCGCGCCTGCTCGAGGCCGACGTCCGCTTCAAGGCCGCGGTCGTCGGGCGCGACCCGCGCGAGACGACCGGTGTGCGCGCCATGCTCAACTTCGGCCACACGGTCGGTCACGCCATCGAGGTGGCGGGTGGTTTTGCTCGCTACTCGCACGGCGAGGCGGTCGGCCTTGGTCTGCGCGCGGCGCTGTGGCTCTCCGAGCGCCTCACGGGGCTCGACGCCGCTGCGGCCGGTCGCGGCCAGCGGCTGCTGTCGGCCGCGGGGCTGCCCGAACGGTTGACCGGCGTGGCCGCCGCCGATGTGGCGCGCCTGATCGGTCGTGACAAGAAGGCCGCCGCCGGGGCGGCGAGGTTCGTCCTGCTCGAGGAGGTCGGCCGTCCCGCGACTGGGGTGGTCGTGCCGCCGGAACTGCAAAGCGAGGTGGTAGCGTGGCTGATCGGCAGATGAAGGTGCTCTGGCTCCTGCACGGGGTGAACCTTGACATGCTCGGCAAGCGACCCGTGGAACACTACGGGACGGTCACCCTGTCCGAACTGTGCGCCGGGGTCACCGCGCATGCCGCCAGCCGCGGGCTCGAGGTCCGTTGCTTTCAGACCAACCACGAAGGCCGCCTGGTCGAACAGCTGCACGATCTCGCCCGTGGCGACGAGCGGGTCGACGCCATCCTCATCAATCCCGGCGCCTGGACCCACTACAGCTGGGCGCTCCACGACGCGCTCGAACTGGTCGCCTGCCCGGTCGCCGAAGTCCATCTCTCCGCAGTCGCAGAACGCGAGGAGTGGCGGCGGCGGTCCGTGATCGCCGACCTGGTCGCGGTGCGCGTGTCGGGGAAGGGCCTCGACGGGTATCTGGAGGCTGTGGACAGGCTTGCCGAGATCGTAGGCTCGTGAACGAGCGGCTCAGCGCGTTGCGCCGCCTGCTGCTCGAGCGCTCACTCGACGCCGCGCTCGTGAGCGACCCGGCCGACGTGCGGTATCTGTCGGGGTTCCGCGGCGACGAGGCGCTCCTCGTCGTGGGCCGACGCTGTGCGTATGTCGTGGCCGACTCGCGATTCTGGGCGCAGATCGCCGCCGAGGTCACGGGCTTCGAACTCGTCCGCAGCGCCGGCGGCGCCGGCCTCGTGAGCGATGCGCTGGCGGCCTGGACCGCGGCGGGCGACGCCGACGAGAGCGAGCTGCGCCTCGGATTCCAGGGTGACGTCGTCGCGTATTCGAGCTATCGCCGCCTGCGTCGCGCGTTTGCCGGCCGCCTCGTCAACCTGGGCGCTCGCGTGAGCGCGCTGCGTACGGTCAAAGACGACGACGAGCTGCGCGTCCTGCGGGCGGCTGCGGCGATAGCCGACGCCGCCCTCGAGACGGTGGTCGGCCAGGGCTTGCGCGGTCGCACCGAGAGCGACGTCGCCTGGGCCGTCGAACAGGCGCTGCGCGCCGGCGGCGCCGAGGCCGTCGCCTTTCCGACCATCGTTGCGGCGGGCCCGCGCGGCGCCCTGCCTCACGCTATTCCCGGTGAGGCCGTGGTCGGCGACGGCGACCTCGTGGTGATCGACATGGGCGCCCGGCTCGAGGGTTACCACAGCGACATCACGCGTACCTTTGCGGTCGGCCGCGTTCGTGCGGAGGAGCGCGCCGTGTACGAGATCGTGCTGGCAGCGCAGCTCGCGGGGCTCTCGGCCGTGCGCGACGGCGTCGAGTGCCGGGCAGTCGACGCCGCTGCGCGCGGCGTGATCGATGCCGCCGGCTACGCCGAGAGCTTCGGCCACGGTACGGGCCACGGCGTCGGCCTCGAGATCCACGAGCAGCCGCGCGTGAACAGGGACAGTCGTCGGCGGCTCGCGCCCGGCATGGTCGTCACGGTCGAGCCCGGCATCTACCTCGAGGGCCGCTGCGGCGTGCGCATCGAGGACANNGCGCGTCGTCGGCTGAACGGCTCGCCTGCACTGCCTCGGCTGCTGGGCCGCCTTCGGCGCCCGCACCGAGCGTGGTCGGCGCCGCGGAGCGACGGCCGCATCGGGCCCGGTGCAGGCGCCTTTCGTGTATCATGATGTGCCGTTCCGGGAATGGCCGTACAGGGGCGCACCCGGAGTCGTTGTCCCGACCGAGCTAGAGAGAATCTATGGCCGAAGTAGTGTCCACCGCCCAGTTCAAGAACGGCATGGCGATCGAGATCGACGGTGAGAACTTCACGATCGTCGAGTTCCAGCACGTCAAACCGGGCAAAGGCGGCGCGTTCGTGCGCACCAGGGTGCGCAACATCGCCACCGGCGCGGTCCTCGACAAGACCTTCCGTTCAGGCGAGAAGTTCGACCGTGTGCACACGCAGTCGCGCGGCATGACCTACCTGTACTCGACCGACGACGAGGTCGTGCTCATGGATCCGGAGACCTTCGAGCAGGTCACCGTGAGCCCCGCGACGGCGCGCGACGCCCTCGACTGGGTGGTCGAAAACCAGGAGGTCCAGCTCCTGTCGTTGAACGGCGAACCGGCCAGCGTCGAGGCCCCCAACCACGTCGAGCTGGCCATCACGCACACCGAGCCCGGCCTGCGCGGCGACACCGCCCAGGGCGGCACCAAGCCGGCCACCCTCGAGACAGGCGTCATCATCCAGGTGCCGCTGTTCATCGAAGAAGGCGAGCGCGTGCGGGTCGACACGCGCACCGGCGGCTACATCACGCGCGTCTAGCGCGCGGCCAGGGGCGCGGGAGGGCGTTTTTTGCGAGCGAGACGTATCGGCATCACCGACACCACGCTGCGCGACGCCCACCAGTCGCTGTGGGCGACGCGCATGCGCACCGCCCAGATGCTGCCGGTTCTCGAGCTGCTCGACGGGGTGGGTTTCCACTCGCTCGAGTGCTGGGGAGGAGCCACCTTCGACGCCTGCCTGCGGTTCCTGGACGAGGACCCCTGGGAGCGGCTGCGAGTCATCAGAAACCACGTGAACCGTACGCCCCTGCAGATGTTGCTGCGCGGCCAGAATCTGGTCGGTTACCGGCACTACGGCGACGACATCGTGCGCCGCTTCGTGACCAAGGCGGCCGAGAACGGCATCGATATCTTTCGTGTCTTCGACGCTCTGAACGACACGCGCAACTTCGAGACCGCGGCGGCCGCGATCAAGGACGCCGGCAAGCACTTTCAGGCGGCCGTCGTGTACACCATCTCGCCGGTGCATTCGCTCGACCACTACATCGAGGTCGCCGGGCGCCTCGTCGAGATGGGCGCCGACTCCCTGTGCATCAAGGACATGGCGGCGCTGCTCTCGCCGTTTTACGCTGAGCAGCTCATCACGCGCCTCAAGGCCGAGTTCGATGTGCCCATCCAGTTGCACTGCCATTACATCGGCGGCCTCGCGCCGATGACCTACCTCAAGGCGATCGAAGCGGGCGTCGATGTGATCGACACGGCCACCGTGCCGATGGCCTTTGGCAACTCGCAGCCGGCCACCGAGATGGTGGTGACGGCCCTGATCGGCACGCCGTACGACTCCGAGCTCGACCTCGAGAAGCTGTTCGCCATCGCCAAGTACTTCGAGACGGTGCGCCTCGAGGGCGGCTGGGACCGCGGCGTGACCTCGCTTACGCACATGCAGGTCTATTCGCACCAGGTGCCCGGCGGCATGATCTCCAACCTCGAAAGCCAGCTCAAGGAGCAGAACGCCCTCGACCGGCTGCCCGAGGTGCTCGAGGAGATCCCCGTGGTGCGCGCCGAGGTCGGGTTTCCGCCGCTGGTCACGCCGATGTCGCAGATCGTCGGCACGCAGGCGGTGCTGAACGTGCTGTCGGGCAAGCGCTGGCACATCGTGCCCGACGAGATGAAGGCCTACCTGCGCGGCCGGTACGGAGCGGCCCCCGGGCCGGTGTCACCCGAGATCGTCGAGCGCGTGCTGGGCGACGAGCGGCCGATCTCCGTGCGGCCGGCCGAACTGGTCGCCGAGACGCTCGACGATTTTCGCGTCGAGGTCGGCGAGCTGGCCCACGCCGACGAAGACGTGCTCTCGTATGCGCTCTTTCCGCAGACGGCGCGCGCCTACCTCGAACGGCACCACCTCGGCCCCGAACACGACGTCTTCGGCACCCAGGCGCCCGCCTACCTCACCTCGCAGATGCAGACCGCCGTCAGCGAAGCCGGCGCCGACCGCGTCAAGGACATCATCGCCATGGTCGAGGCAAGCGATCTGCAGGAGCTTATCCTCGAAGAAGGCGATGTCCGCATCACGGTGCGCAAGACCGCGCCGGAGCCGGCGGTGAGCGGCGACGGCGGCGATCGGGCAACCACCGCGGCGGCCGTCCGACAGCCGCTCTCGCCGGCCGTCGAGAACAATGGCTACCACGTCGTGCGCGCGCCGATGGTGGGCACGTTCTATCGCGCCTCTTCGCCGGCCATCGAGCCGTTCGTCTCGGTCGGCGACACCGTTGCGGCGGGGCAGACGCTCTGCATCCTCGAGGCGATGAAGCTGATGAACGAGCTGGGCTCCGACGTCGGTGGGGTCGTGCGCGAGGTGCTGGCCGACAACGGCGCCGCGGTCGAGTATGGCCAGCCGCTGTTTGCCATCGAGCCCGCCTAGACACGCGGGCCGGGCGGTCGTGACACCCCGCAGACCAAGTCGCAAGCAGGCCCGCCGCGACGCGGTGTTCGTGCTCTATCAGCGCGAGGTCACCGATCTCGCGCTCGAGACGCTGCTGGCCAACCGAGCGGCCAGCGAAGGGTACGACCTCGACGAGTTCACCATGCACAGCATCGCCGGCGTGGTCGACCGTCGGCCCGAGATCGACGCGGAGCTCGCCGCGAACTCGCCGGCCTGGCCGCTGTCGCGCATCGCGCCGCTCGAGCGCAGCATCCTGCGTCTCGCTCTCTGGGAGCTGCGTAGCGGCGAGACGCCGCCCGCGGTGGCCATCGACGAAGCCGTGCGACTGGCCAAGCGCTACTCCACCGACGAAGCGGCGTCCCTGGTGAACGGCATCCTTGCGGGGGCGCTGCGCACCGGCCGGTCGGGCGCCGGCGACGGCCACGATCAGGAGACGTCATGAGCTCTCCCCGGCCGAGCGCCGCGCGAGACGCCCGTGCGCTCGCCCGGGTGCGCGAGATAGCGGCCGAGTTGCGCGACCTCGAGGAGCGCGCCGGACAGGTGGGCTCGACCGACATCGAGATGAGCCTGTTCGAGCGCGTCGCCGAGCTGGCCGACGAAGCCGCTCGTCTGCTCGAAGAGACGGGCAGAGCCTCGTGAACGAGGGCGGCGCGCCGACCGGGCGCGACGCGCTCTCCGCGGCCGGCGGCGAAGCCCGCTACCCCGACGAGCTGCGCCAGCTCGTCGAGCGCTTTCTCGAAGAGCTCGATTTCGCCGCGGCGCCCGCGGCGCGGCCGCTCGTCGAGGCGATGCGCTATTCGCTGCTGGCCGGCGGCAAGCGCATCCGCCCAGTGCTCAGCCTGGCCGTGGCGGAGCGGCTCGGTCAGCCTCCGCAGCGGGTGCTGCCGTTCGCCGCGGCTCTCGAACTGATCCATACGTACTCTCTCATCCACGACGATCTGCCGGCCATCGACAACGACAGTCTGCGCCGCGGTGTGCCCACCTGCCACGTGAGGTTCGGCGAGGACATCGCCATCCTGGCCGGCGACGGGCTGTTCGCCGAGGCCTTCCGGCTGATCACCGACCGCCAGGAGGGCGACGCCAGGCTCGTCGTCGCGGCGCTGTCCGAGGTGGCGGGGGCGACCGGCGTGCAGGGCATGGTCGGCGGGCAGTACATGGACGTCGCCGCGACCGCCAGCCGCGACGACGACCTGCGCCTGCTGCACCTGCTCAAGACGGGTCGCCTGATCGAGGCCTCGGTGGCCGGCGCCGCTCTCCTGTGCGGCGTGACGGGGCCGGCCCTTGAGCCCTTCCGCAGATTTGCCCGCGAGATCGGGCTGCTGTTCCAGATCGTCGACGACATCCTCGACGTCGACGGTGAGGCCGATGATCTGGGCAAGACCGCCGGCAAGGACGCCCAGCTCGACAAGACCACCTACGTCTCGCGCTTTGGCTTAGACGGCGCGCGCCGGCTGGCCGGCGAGAGCCATGCCCGTGCCCGCGCCTCTCTGACCGAGCTGGGCGGCGACGTTGGCAGCCTCACGGCCGTGACCGACTACATCCTGTATCGACGCTCGTAGAAGTCGCGCCGGGGCGTCCGGCACGATAGGGGGCCGCCCGCCGCAGACGCGCGGCATGGGGCCGCGGAACGTCAGCGCGGGGCGCCGGAACGTCGGCGCGGGGCTGCGGCTTCGCGGGCGGTGGTATACTCAAAAGCCACATGGACCAGCTCTCGCGTATCTGCGGTCCTTCCGACCTGCACTCACTGACCATCGCTGAGCTTCAGGCCCTCGCCGACGAGATACGCGAGGTGATCCTGTCATGTGTCAGCGAGGTCGGCGGCCATCTGGCCGCCAGCCTCGGCGCGGTCGAGCTCACGGTCGCGCTGCACAGCGTCCTGTCGAGCCCTCGCGACAAGATCGTCTGGGACGTCGGCCATCAGGCGTACGCCCACAAGATCATCACCGGGCGGGCCGAGTGCTTCAACACCATCCGCCAGTACGGCGGCCTCTCCGGGTTTCCCTGCCGCTTTGAGTCGGAGCACGACGTCGTCGGCACGGGGCACGCCTCGACATCGATCAGCTACGGTCTGGGCCTGGTGGAGGGCGCGCGGCTCTCCGGGCACGCCGACGGCCGCGTCGTCTGCGTGCTGGGCGATGGGGCCCTCACGGGCGGGGTCGCCTTCGAAGCGATGAACCAGGCCGGGCAACTGCGCACGCCGCTCGTCGTCGTGCTGAACGACAACCAGATGTCGATCAAGCCCAACGTCGGCGCCTTTCAGCTCCACCTCAATCGCTTCCGCCTCGACCCTGGGCTCACCCGCCTGCGCGAGGACATGGAGCGCACGATCGCCCGCATCCCGGCCATCGGCGCCCGCGCCTACAGCCTGGGCAAAGACGTCAAGGAGAGCATGAAGGCCTTCCTCGGCCCGGGGCTCATCTTCGAGGAGCTCGGTTTTGCCTACATCGGCGTCGTCAACGGCCACGACATCGGCGCGCTGCGCGAAGCGCTGCGTCAGGCCATGGACACGGGACGTCCCGTCCTGGTCCACGTGCGCACCATCAAGGGCAAGGGGTACGAGCCTGCCGAGGAGCGGCCGGCCGAATACCACGGGACGGGGCCCTTCGAGCGCAGCAACGGAGAGCGCAAGGCGCATGCCAGCGGCACGACCTACACCGAGGCGTTCGGCCGCGTGCTGGTGCGCGCGGCGCGACGCGATCCCCGCGTGGTGGCGATCACCGCCGCCATGACGCAGGGCACCGGCCTCGAAGAGTTCGAAGCCGAGTTCCCCGGCCGCCTGTACGACGTCGGCATCGCCGAAGAGCACGCCGTCGTCTTCGCGGCGGGCCTTTCGCTGGCCGGCATGAAGCCCGTCGTGGCGATCTACTCGACGTTCCTGCAACGCGCCTTCGACATGCTCGTGCAGGACGTCGCCCTGCAGCACATCCCGGTGGTCTTTGCCCTCGACAGGGCGGGACTCGTCGGCGACGACGGCCCGACACATCACGGCGCGTTCGACCTCTCGTACCTGCGGCTGATCCCCGACCTCGTCGTCATGGCGCCCTCGAGCCAGGCGCAGCTGCAGCACATGGTGCACACCGCCCTCGATTACGACGGCCCGGTCGCCATACGCTATCCGCGGGGGCTGGCGGCCGCGTTCAGCGAACCCAAGAAGCTCAAGAAGATCGCCATCGGCACCGCCGAGGTACTCCGCGAGGGCCGTGAGGTGGCGCTGATCGGAATCGGCACCGGCGTCGGCCTGGCGCTCGCGGCCGCCGACCTGCTGGCCGCTGCCGGCCTGCAGCCGACGGTGGTCGACGGGCGCTTCGTCAAGCCGCTCGACACGGCGCTGCTCGACGAGCTCGCCGACACCCATCCCCGGATCGTGACGATCGAAGAGAACGTGCTGGCCGGCGGTTTCGGCAGCGCCGTCGCCGAACATCTGGCCGACAGCCCGGTGAGGCTGCGCCGCTTCGGCCTGCCCGACCGTTTCGTCGCTCACGGCGATCGCGAGCGGCTGCTGGCCGACCTCGGCCTCACGCCCGAGGCCATCGCCGCGGCCGTCCTCGAACGCCAGCCGGGGCTCGCACGCATCTCCTAGCCGGTGCGTGAGCGGCTCGACACGCTGCTCGTCGCCCGCGGGCTTTTTGCCACCCGTTCGCAGGCTCGCGCCGCGGTGATCGCCGGCGAGGTCGCGGTCGCTGGACGTCGCACCGACAAGCCGGGCAGCCTGGTCGACAACGCCAGCGAGCTGACCGTCGCCCAGCGCCCCAGGTATGTGTCGCGGGGCGGCGACAAACTCTCTCACGCGCTGCGCGTGCTCGACGTCGACGTCGGTGGGGAAGAGGTCTGCGACCTCGGCAGCTCCACCGGCGGCTTCGTCGACTGCCTGCTACAGCATGGCGCCGGCCACGTGATCGCCGTCGATGTCGGCTACGGGCTGCTCGACTACGGGCTGCGCACGGACGCCCGTGTCACGGTGCTGGAACGTACGAACGCGCGCACGCTCGCGGCGGATCGTCTCCCGTTCGCGCCGACCTTCGTCACCGCCGATGTGTCGTTCATCTCGCTGCGGCTCGCCCTGGGCCCTGTGCTAGAATGCGCCCGCGTCGACTATCGTGGGCTTGTGCTGGTCAAGCCGCAGTTCGAAGCCGGCCGCGAGCAGGTCGGCAAGGGCGGCGTCGTGCGTGATCCGGCCGTTCACCTGCAGGTGCTCGCCGGCATGACGTCGTGGCTCGAACAGCACGGGGCGGCGGTGCTCGGCGCCTGCGATTCCGGCCATCCCGGGCCAAAGGGGAACGTGGAGTACTTCGCCTATTTCTGCGATGCGCACAATCCGCTTGCCGCGGGTCGCGTCGACCCGCGCGAGGTGGCCGTGCGGGCAGTCGAGGCCGCTCATGGCTGAGCCGCTGCGGCGCATCGGCGTCCTCACCCATCACCTGGCCGCGATCACCGATGCCACGCTGCGCGAGCTGGCCGACGAAGGCCGGCGGCTCGGTCTCGAGCTCGTCGTGCCCGCCGACGAGGCCCTCAAGCACGGCCTCAGCGACTCTCACGGTTACCGCGTCGTCGACGACGACGAGCTGCGCGCGGTCGACCTGTGCCTCGTGCTCGGCGGCGACGGTACCATCCTGCGCGCCCTGGGCCGCATGCTCGGCAGCGGCGTGCCCACCACTGGTGTGAACTTCGGCAACGTCGGCTTTCTGGCGGGCATGCGCCAGGCCGACTGGCGCGCCGGGCTCGAACGCATCGCCCGGGGCAGCTACACGATCATCGAGCTGCTCACCGTCGAGGCGCGCTGGAACGGCGACCGCCAGATGGCGGTCAACGACATCGTGCTCGCCCGGGTGCGCTCGCAACGCGTCGTGCGGCTCGTCTACGAGGTCTCCGGCACCCGGGTGGGCGAGATGCTGTGCGACGGCATGATCGTCGCCTCACCGGCCGGTTCGACCGCCTACAACCTGTCGTGCGCCGGGCCGCTCGTGGTCTGGGACGCCGACGCGCTGGTGCTCAACTTCATCGCTCCCCACTCGCTCGGGTTTCGGCCGCTCGTGCTGCGCCCCGACCACGTCATCCGAGTGAGCAACCTCTCGCCCGAAGACGAAGCCGAGGTGCTCGCCGACGGTTCCGAGGTGGGCCGCCTGTGCTGCGGAGAAACCATCGAGATCGCGGCCGGCGAGATGCGCGCAAGACTGCTGGTCAGCGAGGGTGGCTCGTTCTACCACAACGTCGAAGAGAAGCTGTTCAACCGCGCGCGTCATGCCTTCTGAGCGCCCGCGCGCCGGCGGGCGCGCCCATGCTCGCTGAGCTTTCGATCGACGATCTCGTGCTCATCGCCGGAGCTCGGCTCGAGCTCGCGGCGGGGCTCAACGTCATCACCGGCGAGACCGGCGCCGGCAAGACCCTGCTCACCCAGGGGATCGGTCTGCTGCTCGGCCAGAAGGGCGAGGAGAGCCTGGTGCGGCCGGGAGCCGAGCAGGCGGTCGTCCAGGCCGTGTTCGACGACGACGGCGAGACGCTGTCGGTCGCTCGGCGCATCACCAGGGGAGGGCGCTCGCGAGCGTTCCTCGATGGCCTCGTGTCGTCGCTGCCGGCCGTCGAGGCGGCGCTGCGTCAGCGGGTCGCCTTTTACGGACAGCTCGAGCACGCCCGGCTGCTGCAGCTCGACCGCCAGCTCGATCTGCTCGACGCCTGGGCAGGCGCCCCCGTGGCGGCGCTGCTCGACGAGTACGGCGCCGCCTGGTCGGCGGCCCAGGGGCTCTCGCGCGAGCTCCAGGCGCTGCGCGGCGCCGGCCGCGACCGCGAACGCGAGCTCGACCTGCTGCGCTTTCAGATCGACGAGATCGAGGCGGCGGCGGTCACGCCCGGCGAGGACGAGCTGCTCAGGACCGAACGCGAACGTTTGCGTCACAGCGAGAAGCTGGTCGAGCGTGTGGGTGGCGCGATCGCCCTGCTGGCCGACGAGTCGGCGGCCGGCGGGCTCGACGCCCTGCGCACGGCCGAACGTCTGCTCGCGGAAGCCGAAGGCCTCGACCCCGGCCTGGCCGGCCCCGCGGCGCGCCTCGTCGGCCTCACCGCCGAGGCCGACGACCTTCTCGACCTGCTGCGCGCCTACCTCGACGACCTCGACGTCGACCCTGCTCATCGCGACGCCGTCGAACTGCGCTACGACCGGCTCTCTCTGCTGGCCCGCAAATACGGCGGCTCGGCCGACGCGGTCATCGCCCACGCGATTGCCGCGAGCGAGCGGCTCGTCGCGCTCGAGCGGCTGGCCGCCGACGAATCCGACCTCGTCGCCAAGCTCGACCACGCGCAGGCGCAGGCCGTCACCCTGGGCGCTCGCCTCTCCGCGGCGCGGGCCGCGGCTGCCCCCGCCTTCGCCGCCGGTGTGACCGGTGAGCTGCGCGGCCTGGCCATGCCGCACGTGCGCTTCGACGTCGTTCTGCAGCCGCGCGGAGACGGTTTGGCGGCCCTGGGTCCGCGCGGCGCCGACGAGGCCGAGTTCGTCTTTTCGGCCAACCCCGGGGTGCCGCCGCGGCCGCTGCGCGAGACAGCGTCGGGCGGCGAGCTCTCGCGGGCCATGCTGGCCATCAAGAGCCTCGTGCACCTCGGTCACGACGTCCGCACGCTGATCTTCGACGAGGTCGACACGGGGATCGGCGGCGTCACCGCGACCGTGCTCGGCGAGCGCCTGGCGGCGCTCGCCGCCGCTACGCAGATCATCTGCATCACGCACCTGCCGCAGGTGGCCGTCTTCGCGGAACGCCACTTCGTGATCGCCAAGCTGGCCGACGCCCAGGCCGACACCACCGAGACCGTCGTGAGCGAGGTCGTCGGCGACGAACGCCTCGACGAGCTGGTGCGCATGCTGGGTGGCGAGACCGGCGACCGCGCCGCGCGCGAGCACGCCCGCGCGCTGCTCGAGCGGGCGCATGCCGCGCGCACACCGTAGGTCCGCCGCCGTGCCCAGTCACAGCGCCGCTCCGCCCGCGGCTCGCGCCGCTCACTGGACGTGGCGGCATTCTTGCCGGTCCTGTGGCCTTTGGTATACTTGCTCCCCGAAGTGACGTCAGGGCTCGCCGGACAGACACTCGTGAAAGCCCGCATGTGTCGGGCCGAGCCCACTACCCGCCGATTCGACTCGAGTTGCGCCTCCACGGCGTGCGCCGGCGTGGCCGCGGCCCGCCGGCGGCGGGCTTGGCGTGCCGGCCGCGGGTGTGGGGGGCGCCGGTCCGGGCGTGCCTGCCGACGGCCTTCGTCGGGCGCCGTGCGCGCTCCGCGGCGCGATCCGGCAACGACGACGTGGCCGCTGGTCACAAGCGAGGGGGCATGGCGAAACATATCTTCGTGACTGGGGGTGTGGTGTCCGGCCTCGGCAAGGGCATCACGGCGGCGTCGATCGGGCGGCTGCTGAAGGCCCGCGGCTTCAAGGTCGCAATCCAGAAGTTCGACCCCTACATCAACGTCGACCCCGGCACGATGAGCCCCTTTCAGCACGGCGAGGTGTTCGTCACCGAAGACGGCGCCGAGACCGATCTCGACC
>PLTW01000174.1 GCA_003164655.1 Actinomycetota bacterium | reverse complement strand
ACTAGACGGGAAGCGCCTCTCCTCTGATCTGCTCGTAGACCTGCTTGAGCAGGTAGCGGCTCACCGCCCCGCGGAACTCCTTGTCGTCTAAGAACTTGGCGGTGATCGCCTCGTTTTGTTCCATGCGACCGATGAACAGGCCCTCCAGCGCTTTGTCGAAGACGATCTTGAAGCCCTCCAGGGCGTTGGCGGTGGCCGCCTGCTGGAGCTGCTCGTCGGCAGCAGCCTCCTCGCGGATCTGGCTGAAGAACAGTTCGTCGGCCTCGGTGAACGACGTGCCGAAACGCTGGTTGATGAGCTCGACCAGGGTGGAGAGCGCGACCTTCTCATCGCTGACTACTGCGCTGCCGACCTCGGTGGGTCCGTCGAGCAGGCCGGGCTGGTCGGGCTGCAGGGCGATGCCGCCCTCGCTGATCTTCTGCAGGCGGTAGTACTTCAGCGCGACCTCGTCATCGAAGTGGTACTGCGGGCCGCTGGTCCTGCGCGGCAGCTTGGGAATGAGGAAGCGCACGAAGCTGTAGAGCTTTTCGAGGTCTGAGTCGCCGTAGGGGATGATCTGCGAGAGGAAGGCGTAGAGGTTGCGGAAGGCCACCAGCTTGCCGCGAAACTCCTCGCAGTCCTCCTGCCCGTGCTCGCTTTCGCGGCGCTCGACGTAGCGCTTCACGGCCTTGTCGAGCCAGGCGTTGAGCTTGGCGTGGTCGCCGGGAGTCTGTGAGGCCTTGGGCTGGAAGAAGACGCTGCAGAAGCCCTCGACCTCTTCTGAGTAGTAGATCTGGGCACCGTTGAGTTCGGCCTGCAGGGCGTAGAGCTGCTCGGGGCTGGCCTGCTCACCGACGCCAGTGACCTCGTAGTAGGGGGCAAAGGAGAGGTAGATCTCCTCGCGCTCGTTGACGAAGTCCAGCACGAAGGTGTCTTCTTTGCCAGGGGCGGTGCGGTTGAGCCGCGAGAGGGTCTGCACGGCCTGCACGCCCGATAGGCGCTTGTCGACATACATGGTGTGCAGCAGCGGCTGGTCGAAGCCGGTCTGGTATTTCTCGGCGACCAGCAAGAGCTGGTAATCATCGCCTGAGAACTTCTCGGGCAGCTGTTTCTCCTTGATCCCCTGGTTCATGGCGAACTCAGTGAAGGTGGTGCCGAGGTCGGGATCGATGACCTCGCCTGAGAAGGCGACCAGCGTCTTGATGTCCGAGTAGCCCTTCTCTGCGAGCTGGCGGTCGAACTCCTGCTTGTAGCGCACCGCGTGCAGCCGTGAGCCGGTCACCACCATCGCCTTGGCACGAGCGCCGATCTTGTGGCGGGTGTGGGTGCGGAAGTGCTCGAGCATGACCTCGGTCTTCTGGGCGATGTTGTAGGGGTGCAGGCTCATGAAGCGGGCCAGCGCCTTGGCGGCTTGCTTCTTTGCGACCTCGGGGTCGTCTTGGGCGGACTTGATGAGGCCGTAGTAGGTCTTGTAGGTCGTGTAGTGGGCCAGGACGTCTAAGATGAAGCCTTCCTCGATGGCCTGGCGCATGCTGTACAGGTGGAAGGGCTCGGGTTTGCCGTCTGGGCCGGGGCGCCCGAAGAGCTCGAGGGTCTTGTATTTGGGCGTGGCCGTGAAGCCGAAGAAGCTCAGGTTGGCCTGGTGGCCGTGCGCCGCCATCGCCTTGATGACCTCTTCCTGGTAGTCGGCAAGGTCGTCCTCTGCCGCCTCAGCGGCGGCCTGCTCGACAAGATGCGCGCCGGCCAGCACCGTCTTCATCTTGCTGGCGCTCTGGCCGCTCTGCGAGCTGTGGGCCTCATCGACGATCACGGCGTAGCGGCGCTTGGGCAGCTCGCCGATCTTCTCGGTGACGAAGGGGAACTTCTGCATCGTGGTGATGACGATCGCGGTGCCGGCTTCCAGGGCCGCGGCGAGCTGGGTCGAGTTCTCGTCGATCTTCTCGACCACGCCCTGCTTGTGCTCGAACTGGTAGATCGTGTCCTGGAGCTGCTTGTCCAGGACGCGGCGGTCGGTGACCACCACCACGCTGTCGAAGACCTTGCGATCGTCGCGCGTGTGCAGAGTGGCCAGGCGGTGGGCCAGCCAGGCGATCGAGTTGCTCTTGCCGCTGCCGGCCGAGTGCTGGATCAAGTAGTTGCGGCCGGCGCCCTGGGCGCGAGCATCTGCCTCGGCCTTGCGCACACAGTCGAGCTGGTGGTAGCGCGGGAAGATCATGCGCTCGCGCACGACCTTCTTGCCGCCCAGCATCTTCTCGTCGGTCTCGAGATGCAAGAAGCGACCGAGGATGTCCATGAGGCTGTCGCGCGCCAGCACCTGTTCCCAGAGGTAGGCGGTCTTGTAGCCGTCGGGGTTTGCCGGGTTGCCGGCGGCGGTGCCGTCGCCCTTGTTGAAGGGCAGGAAGCTCGTGGCTTTGCCCGCCAGCCTGGTGGTCATGTAGACCTCGTCGGGATCGACGGCGAAGTGCACCAGGCTGCGCGCCTTGAAGCGGAAGATCGTCTCGGCGGGATCGCGGTCGGTCTTGTACTGCCAGACGGCGTCGCGCCAGGTCTGGCCACTCATCGGGTTCTTCAGTTCAGCGGTGACCACCGGCAGACCGTTGAGGCCGATGACCAGGTCGATCGAGTTCTCGCTTGCGAGGCTGTAGCGGAGCTGGCGGGTGACGGTCAGGCGGTTCGACTCGTAAAGGGCCTGTGTTGCAGGGTTCATGCCGTGGGCCGGGGCGAAGTAGGCGAGGGCGAGCTGCTTGCCGTAGCACTTGAAGCCGTGGCGCAGGACGTCGAGTGAGCCGCGGGCGGCGAGGGCGCCGAGCAGGTTGTCGAGGACGGTGGCCTCGGTCTGTGCACCCAGAAGTCCCTCTAGCTTGGCCCAGGTCTTGGGCTGGGAGTCGCGGAGGAAGGTGAACAGCTCGACCCGATCAAGGGCCAGCGCGCGGTCGAATGCGAGCGGGTCGGCCTTGAGATAGCCGCCATGCATGAGCAAGCTCTCCTCGATGGCGGTCTCGAAGGCGATCTCTTTGTGGTCGACCGGCATCAGTTCGCCTCCTTGGCGTACTCACGCACGTCGATCTGGCCGGTGACGGC
>PLTW01000040.1 GCA_003164655.1 Actinomycetota bacterium | reverse complement strand
GACAATGGCGCTGCGCTACGAGTGACTGAGGCGGGGTAAGGCCCGGGCGTCGCGCGCTCAGCGCGTGCGCGAGTCAGGCGACGGCCTTGTACGCCGGGCCTTTGTGCCGCCGCGCCATGGGTCTACCATGGGCTCAAACGGCCGCGCCGACCGGCTCGCCGGCGTACCCTACACAGACAGCCAGGGGAGGGTCCATGAGACGTCTTGCCGTATGCGCCTTCGCCGTGCTGGCGGTCGGCCTCGTGCTGACGTCGAGCGCGCCGGCCTCGACCGGCGTGGGACACGCCGCCGGCCGAGGCGGCCACCCGGTCCTTCGCAGCAGACATGTCGCCTTCGGAGCCGGACGCGCGGCTCCTGCGGGGCCGGCTTTCTCTCGCCTGGGCGCTGCTCCCGTTTACGACATCAGCGGCCACGTGCTCAACCTGGCCGGCACGCCGGTGGTCGGGGCAGAGGTCGACTGGGGCTGGTGGGAACGCGAGCAGAACAGCACTCTCAAGTACGTGCTCGGGGGTTCCAACGAGACTGCGGTTGGGTCGCCCGGCACCGACAGCACGGGCGCGTTCGCGTTTCGGGGCGTCACCTCCCATTCGTCGGTCACCCCGAAGAGCGACGACCTGACAGCCTGGTATACGGTCCCGTCGACGGGCTCGGCGCTTGAGTATCTGGAGAGCTGGAGCAACGACTTCTCGACCGCCAACGATGCCACTACGCCCGCGCCGTACAGTTACGAGCTCCGGCCGGCAGCGGTGAACGTGACCATCGCCAACGCCCCGGGCGCCCCTCGTGCCGAGGTGCTGGTGGCGGGCGCCGACGGCAAGGCGCAGTCCAAGGTGGCACTCGCCGGCGGGTCGGGTCTGGCCTACGCGCCACCGGCCGCCTTCGACGACGTCGTCGCCTACTACTACCACTTCGCGGGGAGCCTGGACTATCCCACCTGTCTGGCCCAGACGGAGTGGCTCGGCGCCTCCCCGGTAAGTGTCGTCGCCGGCGCGACCGCGCCCGATACGGTGAGCCTCGATTGGCGCCGGGCCCAGTATGCCTACCTGGCCGGGCCGACCTGCCGGCACTCCGGCAAGCCCGGCACGACGGTCACGATGGTTCTCAAGGGCTGGCCCGCGGGCGAAATATCGCAGTTCGTCGGCTATTACGGCCCGACGAGTTCCTATGACTACAAGCCGATAACCTCCAGCGGCGTCGGCACGCGGATCGTGTCTCTGCAGATCCGCCCGAACGCGATCGTCGACACCTACGACATCGACACCTACCGGCTCGACGCCACCGACAGCTCCGTGGACCTGTGGGACTACTTCCAGGTCTGCACGTTCAACGCTTCGGCGAGCGCCATCCACCGCGGCAAGGCCGTCCGGCTGAGCGGCAAGGTGCCGGCGGGCGCCGGCAAGGTCGTCATCTACTCACGTACCAGGGTGGCCGGCCAGCCGGCGACCCTGGCCGCCAAAGGCTGGCTCAAGGGCGGCACCTACAAGATCGCGTCGGGCAAGTTCGCGACCGGTCTGCTGCACCCGCAGCGCACGACCTGGTATGTGGCAAAGTACGCAGGCTACGACTTTCCGGCCTTCACCTCGGTCGTCAAGGTCGCCGTGCGGTAGGGAGGGCGCCGCGCCGCCGCCGGCTCGGCGCCGCCGCCGGCGCTGTGAAGCTACGCGCGCGGGTCCCTGATCAGCGCCATAAACAGGGGCGCCGACGTGGCCTTCTCGGTGAGCACCATGAGAAACGGGCGGTCGGCGCGGATGGTGAGGGGCGCGTAGGGCTCGGCGGTGATACCCACTATGCCGGCCGTCGCGGCCGCCGCCTCGACACCGCTCTCGCGCACGTCGAGCACGGCCTTGTGGACGATGCGCTCGATGTAGACACGTCCCTGGGTGCCGGGGGCGACGATGCCCTGAAGCTCTGCCTGCTGGGGTGAGAAGGCGGTGACCATGCCTAGCGCTTCCAGCTCGGGCTGCAGGTTCGGGGCCGAGAACGTGGTGTGCAGCCGCGGCAGGTCGAGCATGACCGGCTGGGGCCGGGCCGCGCGGTACAGCGAGTCCAGGCCGTGGGCGGCAAACAGGGCGAGCAGCGAGTCGGGCGTCTGGCCGGCGCGCGGCACGACCACCCAGGCGGTGACCGGACCTTTGGTGGCGAGGGCCACCGCGTCGTAGGCGGCCGTCCGCGCGACGGGCCCGGTGACGGGTCCGCTCATGGTCGGCACCCGCACGACCGTGCCGCCGGCGAGCCTGAACGGCGCGGCTTGCGTACGGCCCGAGTCGAACGGCACCTGCCAGGCGGCCTTGACGTGCACTGTATTGACGACCGTGAGGATCGTGGCGTCGCTGAAGTAGCTCGGCTCGACGATCTGCTTGATCATGCCGACGGTGCGACCGGCGACCCAGGTGTTGATGGCGGCGGCGGCCTGCCCGGGGTCGCCGGGCAGGGGCAGCGTGGCGGCGGCGAAGTAGTCGCGTCCGGCGGCCAGGAACGCCGGGGAGAAGGCCATGCCGTGGCGCAGCCAGAGCGAATCGGCGATCTGCACGGCCGGCCGTGCGCCGCCCTGGGCGGCGGCGATGAGGTCGGCCCAGGCCTGGTCCGTGGCCGGCAGGCTCAGATCGTCGAGGCCGAGCGCGTGACGCATCTGCGCGGCCGTGCGGCCCTGAGCTCCGTTCAGAATCATCGAGAGCACGTCGTGGACGGACAGCGGCGAGATGACGACGTTGCCGTCCGTGGTCTGCCCCTCACGGGCCAGCAGCGCCAGTCCGAAGCGGTCGAGCGGCGCGGTGAGCAGGCGGGCGTCGGCGGTCGCCGTGGGGTGGCCGCGCACCGGATTGAGCGGCGCCGCGGCGGCGCTCGCGGCGCGATGGTTCGTGGTGATCACGACCGCCAGCACCGCACAGATCGCGACGAGCAGGACGACAATGACAGTGATGCGGCGCACGGTGCCTCCCTGGCCATGGTTCCGATGGTCTCTGGGCAAGAGACGCACGACGGCCGCCCGCGGTTCGCCCTTAGGCTTCCAGAGGCACGACCAGGAGCGGCAGGGTGGCGCGGTGCACGAGGTGGTACGGAGTCGAGCCGAGCAGCAGGCCGGTGAGCTGCGACTCGCCGCGCGTGCCGACGGCGATGAGGTCCGCCCCGGTCCGTGCGGCGACCTTGAGCAGCGCCTCGGCCGGGCGGTCGTCCTCGAGGACGACCTCGGCCGGCACGCCGCGCTGCCGCGCCACCGCCAGCGCCTCGGCGGTGACCTTTCTGCCCAGTTCCACGACCTTTTCGGGCGGCACCAGCGACGACGCTCCGATGCGGGGCGGCGCATCGGCGTAGGTGATGACCAGCCTGCCGGTCGGTCCGGCGAGGCGGAGCGCCTGGTTGAGCGCGGCCTTGGCACAATCTGAACCGTCGTACCCCACAACGATCGTCAAGCCCATCGTCTTCTCCTTCCCGACCGGCGCGCCGTTTGCCGCTGGCCGGCGCCGCTGATCGGCACCGGTCGGCTCGGGCTTCCGCCGCGATGGCGGACATGCTGCCGGTGGCCTCTCGCGCGAGGCCCTGCTGCGCTAGCTGTTCCCCCGGCCCGTGGCCGAATAACCGCGCGAGGCGGCGTTGCGCCGCGCCGTGACGCCGTGCGGCGGCCTCGGAGCCGGGCCCTTGGGCCGCTTCCGCGCGCCCGGTCCGCGAGGGCCTCGGCGCGCCGTCGTGGTACGCTTGGTGCAAAGCAAGGCCCTCGAGCATCCGACGCAGTGCGCCGACAGTCCTTGGCGACGTTGTCGGGTCGGTCGAGCGGAGACCAGAAAACACGGCGTCGGGCGAAGGCCCGGCGACGAGACGCGGTCGAGCGAGCGGCGTGGCGGTCACGACGCGGTCGGGCGACCGCCCTCACCGGGAGGGTCCATCGTGAAGCGTGCGCCGTTTGTCCTGGTCGCCGTCTGTGTGCTGGCCGGCGCCCTGGCCGCCGTCGCCGCAGGCCCCGCCCTTGCCTCGAATGCCGGCTGGACGGCTCATCAGGCGGCCTCCGCCCCTCTTCTGTCGGTGGCTGCGACCGACCCCGCTCACGCCTGGGCGGTCGGTCCCGGGCCGACCATCGTGGCCACGAGCAACGGCGGCGCGAGCTGGACTGCGCAGCACCCGGCGACCTCTCACGATCTCTACGGGGTCGCCTTCTCCGACTCTCTCGACGGCTGGGCGGTCGGACCCAAGGGGACCGTCGTGGCTACCACGGACGGTGGCGCCGTCTGGTCGGCGCAGGCCGCCCCGACGACGAACGCGACGCTGGTCGGCGTCGCTGCCCGCGGCCGGGACTGCTGGGCGGTGGGCGCCGACGACGCGTCCGGCGGCGGCGTCATCGTCGCCACGACCGACGGCGGCGCCGCCTGGAGCGCGCAGAGCACGCTGGGCGCCGACGCTCTGTACAGCGTCACCTTCGCCGACGCGGACCACGGCTGGGCCGTGGGCGACCACGGCACGATAATGGCCACCACCGACGGCGGCGCCGTCTGGACCAGGCAGAGGGCGCCGACCAGCGACTACCTGAACGGTGTGACGAGTTGTGGCGCGCTGCGCGCCTGGGCGGTGGGGGAGAGCGGCGTCATCGTCGCTACCAGCGACGGCGGCGTTCACTGGAACGTGGTGCGCCGCTCGGCGGCAAAGGCCCCCGACCTGTACACGGTCGCCTTCGCCGACAAGCGTCACGGCTGGGCGGTCGGCGTCGGCGGCGTCATCCTCGCCACGACCGACGGCGGACTGACCTGGCGTGCGCAAGGCTGCCCCACTCGACACGATCTCGCGGCGGTCGCCTTCGCCGACGTGCACCACGGCTTCGTCGCCGGTACGACCGGCACGATGCTGACGAGCACTCGCGGCGGCTGGTCGGACGTGCGGCGGCCGACGACCGTCGCCGCCGGCACGGTCGAAGGGCCCGGCGGCGTGCGTTCCGCAGCAACGGGCGCCGGCGCGACCTGGCAAAGCCGATCGGTGCGCGTGGTGCTGACCGCGAGCGACGGGCCGGGCGGCTCGGGTGTCGCCGCCGTGCAGTACTCGCTCGACCGCGGCAAGACCTGGACGAGCGGTACAACCTTCGCCAGGAGCCTGTCGTTCACCGTCGCGGCGCCGGCCGATCACAGCGGCGACGGCGTCCACGCGTTCCTCTATCGCGCGATCGACAACGCCGGCAATGTCGAAGCGGCGCGCCGCGGCAGGGTGCTCATCGACACCCGCCGGCCGACACCCGTCGCCCTGTGGCCGGCCGCCGCGATCCGCGGCCAACCTGTCGTTCTGCGGTTCTTCATCAGCGACCCGCGGCCCGGCAGTGCGACCGCGACGGTGACGATCAGGATCCGCAACGTGCATGGCAAGCTCGTGAAACGGCTCGCGGCGGCGGTCGTCAAGGTCGAACGCACGCAGCGCTGTGTTGTTGCCGGCCGGCTGCCCAGGGGAGCCTATCGGTTCACCGTGGCGGCCACCGACGCGGCCGGCAATCGCGGGTCGACAGTGGCCAGCAACCGCCTCGTCGTGCGCGACCGGCCGGTCGGGTTCGCCGGCCCACTCGTGCGATAGGCCGGCGACACGTTCCGCAGCCGGCCCCGAATGGCCGGACGCGAGCGCATCGGCACAGCGATGCGCCCTGCCTGCGGCCGCGTCGACATCGAGCTCGTGCCTTGCCCGGCGCCGACGTTCGCAGACTCCTGCGACGACTCACCCGAGGCGACCGGCGCTTCCGGTGCGGTCGGATCCGGCTCGCCTGCGCGGGGAGAGGCACCGCGACGCGAATACTTTGACATCGACAGTTAAGTGAGAGAGACTATCAGTAGGATATAGCTACTGAAAGGTTGTCTCTGTCATGAATGCCTCTGCGATGGCCGCCGGCAGGCGCCGGTGGTGGGCGCTGGGCGCGCTGGCCGTCAGCGGCCTCGTCGTGGGTCTCGACCTGACCGTGCTCAACCTCGCGCTGCCCACCGTGGCCGTCTCGCTGCACATCACCAACGGCGGCATGCTGCAGTGGTTCGTGGTCGCCTACAGCCTCGTCTTTGCGGCGATGCTGCTGCCCGCCGGGCTGCTGGGCGACCGCTACGGGCGCAAGAAGCTCCTGCTCGTCGCCCTGGTGGTGTTCGGGGCCGCCTCGCTGGCCTGCGCCTACTCCACGTCGGCTGGTCAGCTGATCGCCGCGCGCGCGTTTCTCGGACTCGGCGCCGCCTTCATCGTGCCGTTGTCGATAGCCGTGATCCCCGTGCTGTTCTCCGAAGACGAGCGCCAGCGGGCGATCACCGTCGTGATGGGCATGACCATGGTGGCCTACCCCCTGGGGCCGATCCTCGGCGGCTGGCTGCTCTCTCACTTCTGGTGGGGCTCGGTGTTTCTCATCAACGTGCCGGTGATCGTCGTCGCCCTGGTGGCTGTCGCTGTGCTCATGCCCGAATCGCGCAGCGCCCACCGCGCCCGGATCGACTACACGGGCGTAGTCCTGTCGAGCGCCGGTCTGACGGTGCTGAGCTACGGTCTGATCGAGGCGGGGCAGAAGGGCTGGGGCCAGCCCGTCGATCTGCTCTGCATGGTCGCCGGCGCCCTGGTGCTGGTCGCCTTCGTGGCCTGGGAGCGCGTCGTTGCCCGGCGCGTTACCGCGCGGCCCCTGATCGACCTCACGCTGTTTGGCTCGCCGGGCTTTTTGTGGGGCACGGTCCTTGCCACCGTGGTCTCCTTTGCCATGTTCGGCCTGCTGTTCACGGTGCCGACCTACTACGAGGCGATCGTCGGCGTCGATCCGCTGGGCGCCGGCGTGCGGCTGCTGCCCATGATCGGCGGTCTCGTAGTCGGCCTTGTGCTGGCCGACCGGCTCGCCGGTCCGATCGGCGCCAAGCTCACCGTGGCCTGGGGATTCGTGCTGCTGGCCGTGGGCCTGTTCATGGGCGCCCTCACCACGGTGGGGAGCGGCTACGGCTACGCCGCCCTGTGGGTGGTCGTCATGGGGGCCGGTCTGGGCTTTGCCCTGCCCGCCGCCATGAACGCCGCCATGGGGGCGCTCTCGGCCGAACGCAGCGGCGTGGGCTCGGGTCTGATCATGGCGCTGCGCCAGGTCGGAGGCACGTTCGGCGTGGCCATCCTCGGCTCGATCCTGAGCTCGGCCTACCGCTCCGGTCTGCACACGGCGGTGGTGCCGGCCGGTCTTGTCGCGACCGTCCGTGGCGGCGTCGCGGAGGGTGTCGCCGTAGCCCACAAGCTGGGTTCGATCGTGCTGTTCGAGGCGGTGCGCACCGCCTTCGTGCATGCCATGGACGTCATGCTGGCGGTCTGCGCCGGCATCGCCGTCGCCGGCATCGTGCTCGCCCTGGCGTTCCTGCCGCGGCGCTCAGAACCCATCGAGGCGCCGGAGTTGTCGGCGCCGGGCGAGCCGGCAGGATCGGCGCCGGATGGCCCTGCGGGCGTTGCGGCGAGCGGGGGCGAAGGTGCAGAATCGGGTCGGCCGTGCGGGAGCGGCAGATGAGTGGCTTGAGACGAAGGTGAGCGATTTGTCCGGGTTGCGCGAGCGTAAGAAGGCACGAACGCACGAGGCCATCCAGGAGGCCGCCTTGCGGCTGTTTCGCACGCAGGGCTACGAGGCGACCACCGTCGAACAGATCGCCGAGGCCGCCGAGGTCTCGCCGAGCACGTTTTTTCGCTACTTTCCCACCAAGGAGGACGTCGTCATTCACGACGCTCTGGACCCGCTGCTGTTTGCCTCCTTCGCCGAGCAGCCGGCGCAGCTCAGCCCGATCCAGGCTCTGCGCGCCTCGATGGCCGCCGTCTTCGGGGCGCTGTCACCCGACCAGCTGGCGCTCGAGTTCGAACGCCAGGACCTGATCGTCGGGGTCCCTGAGCTACGCGCCCGCATGCTCGACGACCTCGCCACCACGTTTCGCGGGTTCGCCGAGGCTCTCGCGGCGCGAGTGGGGCGGCCCGCCGACGACCTTGCCGTGCGGGCTTTCGCCGGGGCGGTGCTCGGCGCGGGCATCGCGGTCTGGCTGACCGCCTCTCAAGGAGAGGAGGTATCGGTCTTCATGAAGGAGTTCGACGCCGCGATGGCCTACCTCGACGACAGCGGTCTGCGCCTTTGACCCTGGGTTAGCTGCCTGCCCCCACCGTGATCGTCACTGGCACCGCGCCGAGGTGGTCGCCGCCTTCGGCCTGCATGCCGTCGCCGACCGTCGAGAAGTGCAGCGTCCCGCCGATCACCTCGCCGGGCGTCGCGTCGGCCGGCACGTCGACCGTCACGTGGATCGTGCCGCGGCCGCCCGGCCCGACCACAAGCGGCGAGTCGGGTGTGGCCGACGCCGTCAACCCGGGGATCGGTGTCGGCGCCACATAGTCGACCGTGACCGTGTAGTCGGCGTTGGCCGGCGGCAAAGCTGGGTTGCCGTAGCCCAGGATGAGAGTCCACAGACCGGCCATCGGGTCGGGCACGACGACCGCGTTGCCAAGGCTGGTCGAGGCGAGACTCTCGGACTTGTCGGTCTGGCTCGGGTCGTAGAGGCCCAGGTCGACGAGCGTGTCGGGTCCGGTCCAGGTCGCCCTGGCGGTGACCAGGGCCACGTCCTGCGGCAAAGTGAAGGTGAGGATGGGGGAGATGCCGTCGGGCGTCGCTGCGAGCGTGCCGCTCACCGGGGCTAGCGCGTCGTCGTCGTAGAGCGCTGTGCCGCCGCTGACCACCTGGCTTTCGGCGTACGCCGAAAGCGTAGTGGCCCCGGCGTTGGCGACCGTGAAGTCGGCGCTCACCTGCCCGCCGGGCGCCGCCGTGGCCGTCCAGCTCGCCGGTGCCACGACCGGCGTGTTGAGCGTGACCGAGCCGCTGTAGGGCTCGGCGAACGATTCGCCGTTAAAGCCGGCGGCCCACACCAGGACCTGCCAGGTGCCGGCCTGCGGTGCGTTCCAGATCACCTGCTCGGCGGTGTGGCCGAAGGCCGCGTCGGGCACCGCGAACGACGAGTAGTCCGGATACCAGAGCAGATCGCCGCCCTTGGCGTCGCGCAGGTCGCCGTGCGGGTCGACCAGGTAGAGGTCGACCAGGTTGCCCGTGTCGGGCCAGTGCAGGGCGGCCGTG
This sequence comes from Actinomycetota bacterium, assembly GCA_003164655.1. Classification (GTDB taxonomy): domain Bacteria; phylum Actinomycetota; class Thermoleophilia; order UBA2241; family UBA2241; genus Bog-752. Next base: position 2,969 of record PLTW01000040.1, on the reverse strand, counting down.
ATCGAGCGTGTGCCGGCCGGCACGCGAACATCGTAGAAGTAGAGCTCGCCGCCCGAGTACTCGACGGTCGAGCCCTGGATCGTGCCGCTGAAGGCGCCGTGGCCGCCGCTCAGCGTGACCGGCACGCGGACGGCGATGGGGACGGTGGTCGTCGTGGCGCCGTTGCCGACGGCGATGCCGTAGAACGAGGTGCCGGCCTTCGTGGGCGCGATCACACCGGCCTTCACCTTCACCGAGTCACCGGGCCTTATGGTCACACTCGACCTCGACAGCACGATCGCCGTCGAACCGACCTTATGCAGGAACTTGACCTGCAGGTGCGCTACCTGGGGACCGCTGGGCGCCATGCCGTCTCGCGGAGAGATGTCGATCTCCCACGGCTTGCCGCGGGCCACGACCGGGCGCTGGGCGGCTACGCCGACCAGCGAGATCTGATCGTACGACAGGTGACCGTAGCCGCCGCCGGTCTCACCGTACGATACGAAGTTGCCGTCCGAGTCGTACACGGCGGTCTGCAGCGAGACGTTGGGCCCGGACGGCCAGGTGACCCGCGCCTGCACGAAGTCGGCGCCGGCCGGCACCGTGAAATACGCGGCGCTGGAGTAGTCGGGACCGGTCAGCGTGATGGGTTTGATGGCGAGCGTTCTGAAGGTGGTAAAGGTCCGCGGAGTCAGCGTCACGCGCTCGGCGCTGCTGCCCGTGTTCTTCACGGTCACGCTCGTCGTGGCGCGCCCGCCCGCGGCGATCCTGGGCGACCAGCTCGACGGGGTCTGGGGATCGGCGCCGACCGAGACCAGGATCGACTTGCCCTGCCGGAGGACCTCGCGCACCGCGGCGGCGGCGTTCACGAGGCCGCTGCTCTGGTCGAGAGCCGGATAGCCGAGGTCGGTGGCCGTGCTGGCCAGCAGGTTCTTCCAGTATGAGGGCGCCGGCAGCCGGCGGCCCGCATGCGTCAGCTTCCAGGCCGACTCGGCCAGCGCCAGGTCGCCGGCGACCACCGGGCAGGCCATGCTCGTGCCGCCGAAGACCTGAGCGCCCACGTCACCGTACACGTCTCCGGGGCCCGAGGGAGCCAGGGCCCAGCCCCAGGCGCCGAAGCCCATGATGTCGGGCCGAAAGTCGCCGAGCGAGTTGGGGCCGCGGCTCGACCAGGTGATGACCTGGTCGCCTCTATAGGCGCCGGGGGCGGCGAGGTAGCCGGTCTGCGCGAAGAGCCGGTAGCCGGTGGTGGCGCCGACGGCGAGCACGTTTTTGAGGTCGGGTGCGGAACCCTCGGTGCCCTGCCCGGGGCCTTCGTTGCCCTCGGAGTTGACGACCGTGATGCCGCGGTCGATCGCGGCCTGGAAGGCCACGGCCAGTGGGTCGGCGCCGTTCGGGGGGATGAACGTGCTGCCCAGGCTGCACGAGATGATGTCGACCTTCTGGGCGATCAGCCACTCGATGCCGCGCATGATGTTGGAGTCCCAGCCGCCGCCCACGTCGATCACCTTGGCCATGACGACCTGCGCCCGGGGAGCCATGCCCTCGATGCGCATGATGGTGCCGGTGGTGGGGTTGTAGACCGGCCGGCCCTGGGCCGCGACGCAGCTCGAGGTCGCCGTGCCGTGGCCGTCGGAGTCCTGCAGGCCGTCGCCGGTGAAGTCGCGGTAGGCGGCGATGGCGCTGGTCAGGTCGGGATGGGTCGGGTCGGTGCCGGTGTCGAGCATGCCGACGCGGATGCCCTGCCCCATGACCGGCTGGCCCTTCACCTTGATGGCCCAGGCGTCCTGGGCGTGGGTGAGCTGCAGGGCTTCGGACTCCAGCGGCGCCGCGGCGGCCGCGGCCCGGCCGGTTGCCGGCGCGCCCTTGGCGGCGCGCCTGCCCACGGTCGGGACCTGGGGAGCGGGCACCTTGTGGTCGGACACGACATCGAGCACGTTGCCGTCCTTGAGCAGAGACTGCAGCGTGGCCGCCGAGACCGTGGCCGTCACCACCGGGATGTAGCGGTAGCGGTAGACGCCCACGGCGTGGTCGCGAGCGAGCTTGCCGACCACTTCGCCGGCGTTCGCGCTGGTCTTCAGGACGACGAGCACCCTGAGCGTCGGCTTGGCCGGCGAACCGGCCGCCCGCGCCCGCACGGCGCCGCCCAGCAGCGACGTCGCCAGAGCGCCGGCCACGACCAGCACGAAGATACGATGTCTCATGACCACCCCTAGCCCGTAGGTCCCCTCTGAACGCCCTCAGTTATAGGGGACGATGCGGCCCGGCCGCAAGCGGCCGGGCCGCATCGTCCCCCGGCCCGCGCGCGAGCCCGAGGCACCGGCGCCGGTCTGCCGAGCTCGCCGGTCAAGCGCGGCGCGCTCGCTGTCGAGACGGGGCTGCACGCGGATCGGCAGGGCGCGACGAGGCACAGAGGTCGCCGACGGTTGGCAGGAAGCTCGCAGCGATGGGCGCGGCCCGACTCCAGTCGCCGCCTCTTCGTAGTAGTCTCCCTGGCACAGCGTGTTCAGGCGCGCGGCTGCCGGTGTGAGGCTTCTCGGGGGTCGCGCGCCGGTCGGCGCCACCCACCATCGAAGGAGAGCCGCATGAGCGACCTGGAGCTGCCGTTCCGTCTGCCCGAATCGTGCGTCCGCATCGCCGGCACGCGCACCCTCGTCCACGACGCCGTCCTGGGACGCGACGACACGTCGGCCCAGGCGGCCGTCACCCTCGATGTCGTCGGCGAGCACGAGCCGTCGCTGCTGCGTATCGCCGAAGGTCTTCTGGTCGACACCGGCGTGGCCTTCGAGTGGACCGACGACGGGCGGCTCGTCACCAGCTCGGTCGAGCTGACGGGCCGGGCCGGCACGGTCGCCGTGGGCGTCGTGAGTGCCGGCGCCTCGATCGCCGGGGTGCTGCTGGGCAGCCCCGCCATGGCGCTGTCGTGCGCCGGCGCGGCGACCGCGACGGCGCACAGGCTGGCGCGCGCCGGCGCCGGCGGCGAGCCGGCC
>PLTW01000095.1:2390-21178 GCA_003164655.1 Actinomycetota bacterium | reverse complement strand
GCTTCGATGAGCCGCGCGTTCTGAGCGGGGTCGCCGACCGTTATGCGCAGACACTCGGGCAGCTCGTAGCCGCCGCAGGGGCGCACGATAACTCCTGCCGCGAGGAGTCGCCGGGCAACGTCTGCAGCCTGCGATCCGATGCTCAAAAGCACAAAGTTCGTGTGGCTGCGCACGAATGAGAGTCCCAGCCGGCCAAACTCGCGATACAGGTACTCGCGCCCGGCGGCGTTGGCCGCCACGGAGCGCTGCAGGTACTCGGTGTCCTGCAGCGCGGCCACGCCGGCGACCTGGGCCAGCGAGTTGACGGCGAACGGTTCCCTGATCTTGTGCAGGGGCGCGAATACCTCGGGGTCGGCGATCGCGTACCCCAGGCGAATGCCGGCCAGCCCGTAGACCTTCGAGTAGGTGCGCAGCACCATGACGTTCGCCTGCCCGTCGTGCACGTACCGCAGGCTCTGCGGGTAGTCGGGTGAGTCGACGAAGTCGTAGTAGGCCTCGTCGAAGACCACGAGCACGTCGTCGGGCACCGCCTGCACGAACGCTTCCACCTCGGTCGCCGTCACCAGCGTGCCGGTGGGGTTATTGGGGTTGCAGACGAAGATCAGCTTGGTCCTGGGCGTGACGGCCGCCGCCATCGCCTGGAGATCGAGCCCATAGTCCCGAAGCGGCGTCTTGACCACGCGGGCGCGCATCGCGCTGGCATAGACGTCGTACACAGGAAAGGACGAGCGGCTGACGATCACCTCGTCGCCATCNNTGCCGCCAGCGCCCGGCGCAGCTCGTGGCTGGCGCCGTCCGGGTAGAAGTTCAGCTTCGCGACGGCTGCCTGGATGGCGGCCACGGCTTTGGGCGCCGGCGCCTGCGGGTTCTCGTTCGAGGCCAGCTTGATGACGTCGGCGAGGCCGAGCTCACGCTGCACCTCCTCCACGGGCTTGCCGGGCACGTAGGTCGAGATGTCGTCCAGTCCTGACTGCGGCTTGACCAGGCTCGTCATTGTGCCTCCTGCCCCTTGCGAATGACCCGCGCGTCCCCGACCAGCAGCCCGTCCGGCCGCAGGAACACCGGGTTTAAGTCCACTTCCTCTATCTCCGGGTACCGCAAGGGCAGCCGGGAGAGGGCGACGATCGCCGCGGCCAGCCCGTCGAGGTCGCTCCTGGCCTGGCCACGGGCGCCGTCCAAAATCGGGAACGCGCGGATCTCGCGGATCATGGCAGCCGCCTCGGCGCGCTCCAGCGGCGCGATCCGCAGCACGATGTCGTGCATGACTTCGGCATAGATGCCGCCCAGCCCGAAGGCGACGACCGGGCCGAACTGCGGATCGCGCGAGACCCCCAGCAGCACTTCGTGCGCGCCCCTGACCAGCGGGTAGACCACGACTCCGCGAAAGCGCTTGCCGGCGGCTACCGCCTGGAGCGCGGTGAACGCCGCCCGGGCCGCGTCGTCGTCGCGCAGGTCGACCTTCACCCCGCCCGACTCAGACTTGTGGACGATGTCGGGCGACACGACCTTCATGACCACCGGGTAGCCGATCTGCCGGCAGGCCTCCACGGCCTCGTCGGCCTCTGTCGCGCAGCGCAGCTCCGGCACGGGCAGCCCGTTCTCACGCAGCAGCGTCATGGCCTGCGGCTCGAGCAGCGGCCCTGCCTGGGGAAGGAGCGCCTCTTGAGGCGGGGCTGAGGCCGGCGACGCCGCGCCGGACCACTCACTGTAGGCGCTCATGCGCGCCAGCACCGTCACGGCGCGCTCGCCGGTGGCGAAGTTGGGCAGGTCCTGCTCCTTGAGGTAGGCGAGAGCCTCCGACACGATGCGGCCGGCCATGAAGTTGGCGACGATCGGCTTGTGTGTGAGGCGCGCGGCGTCGCAGACGCCGCGCGCCAGGGCCACCGAATCGAGGTAGGGCGTCGAGACGTCGAGCGCCAGCGCGGCGTCGTACTCCTCGAGCGCGGCGCACAGCGTCTCGCGGTAGCTGTCCTCGGTACCCTCGACCGTCAGGTCGATGGGGTTGCCCAGCGCGCAGTACGGCGGCAGGCCGGCGGCCAGCCGCTCGCGCAGCTCCGCGCTGGGCTCGGGCGTGGACAGGCCCACCGCCTCGGCGCGGTCGGCCGCCAGCACCCCGGGGCCGCCCGAGTTGGTCACGATCGCAAGGCGCCGGCCCCTGACCGGCGGCAGGCTCACGAAGCCCTTGCAGAGGTCGAACATCTCCTCGATCGTCTCCACGCGGATCGCGCCGCACGACTTGAGCGCCGCGTCGTACACGGCGTCGGCGCCGGCCAGTGAGCCGGTATGGGACATGGTCGCGCGCCGGCCGGCCTGACTGCGCCCGGACTTGATCACCACGAGTGGTTTGACGCGCGTAAAGGCGCACGCCGCCTCGAGGAAGCGCCTGCCGTCGGGCACGCTCTCGATGTAGAGGGCGGCGGCTTGCGTCTCGGGATCTTCTGCGAGGTACGGCAGCAGGTCGATCTCGTCGAGGTCGGCGCGGTTGCCGTAGCTGACGAACTTGGCGAAGCCGAGGCCCTGCTCCTCGGCCCAGGACAGCACGGCTCCGCCCAGGGCGCCACTCTGCGAGATAAAGGAGACGGCGCCCTCGGGGGGCCGCGTCTCGAGGGACGCATACAACTTGTGGTGCGTGTTGACGATGCCTGCGCAGTTGGGCCCGACCATGCGAATGCCGTGGCGGCGGGCGATCTCTTTGATCTGCGTCTCGCCCGCCTGGTTGCCGACCTCGGAGAAGCCGGAGGTGATGACGACCGCGGCCTGGATGCCGGCGCCGCCGCATTGCTCCAGAACCTCCGGCACGGCCACCGCCGGCGCTGCGACGACCACCAGATCGACGGGCTCGTCGATCGCGCCGATGGACGCGCAGCCCGGAGCGCCGCAGGCGCCTTGCGCCTTGGGGTTGACGGCGTACACGTGTTCGAAGCCGCCGTCGACGATCTGCTTGATCAGCTCGTAGCCGATCTTGCCGGGCGTCGTGGAACCGACGACCGCCACGCCGCGAGGGCAGAAAAGGCGGTCGAGGGTCATGGTGTACTCTGCAGACCAGCGCTCAGGGCGAACAGATTCCGCTCGATCCCCCTCTTCCAGCGGGTACGCACGGTGGTCTCCACCGAGGCGGGATCGAGGAGCTCACCGAGGCGGGTGTGTGCGACCGCGGCGCCCAGCGTGAAGATGTTGTCGGGCACCGGCGCGCCCTCGAAACTGGGCAGGCTGTCCGGTGCGATCACGGTGAGTCTGGCTCCCGCCCGACGCACTTGCTCCGCCACTGCTTCGAGGGTCGGATAGGGCGCCTTGCCGATCATCACGTCGGTCGGCGCGGACACGTAGGCCAGCAGCACGACGTCGCCACCCGGCTTGATGAAGCGTACGGCCTTGAGCGTCTCCGAGACCTCCGTGGAGATCACGAGGTCCGCACCTTTCTCGGGTATGCCGGCGCCGGCCGGGTCGCGGCTGATGCGCAGCTGGGCCTTCACAAAGCCACCGCGCTGAGCCATGCCTTTCGTGGGATAGAAGTTGACCGAGTGGCCCTTCTGGAAGGCCGCCACCATGATGATCTCGCCGATCGTCAGGACGCCCTGGCCGCCGACGCCCACCAGATAGATGTCATAGTTGTTCATCCGACGACCTCCTCGGTCGCTTCTACCCGGATAGCGTCGCGGTTGCAGGTGGCCGCGCACAGACCGCAGCCGTAGCACAGGCTGGAATCGATCTCGATGGCCGCCTCACCGAGCGTTATGGCGGGGCATCCGGTGAGGTTGATGCACAGCCGGCAGAGGTTGCAGTTCTCGTCGATCACCGTAGTGTGGCCGGCACGGTCGCCGCGCCGCGAGGCGGGCATGACGCACTCCTGCCGCGCCAGCAGCACCTTGACCCCCGGCAGCTCGAGTGCGGCCTTCAAAGTCTGCGCCATGTCGTCGACCCGGAACGGGTCCACGACCCAGAACTGCTCTACACCGAGCGCCGGCACGATCTTGGCCAGGTCCAGCGGACGGTCGCCGGGCTGCTGGTAGTCTTCGCTGGTGCCCGGGTCGACCTGCATGCCCGTCATGCTGGTCCAGCCGTTGTCCATAATGATCAGCGTGACCGGCACCTGATGCTGCACGGCGTTGATGAGGGCGGGGATGCCGGCGTGGTAGAAGGTGGAGTCGCCGACAGTGGCGATCACCGGCGATTCGACCCCGGCGTGCACGTAGCCCTCGGCCAGGCCCAGAGCGGCGCCCATGGCGACCTCGGTCCACACCGCGTTGAACGGCGGGTTCATGCCGAGGATGGTGCAGCCGATGTCGCCGGTCACCATCACCTGGTTCTTCTTGAAGCCGGCCTTGCGCACGGCGGCGTTGATCGCCATGAACGTGCCGCGGTGCGGGCAGCCGGCACAGACGGTGATGGGCCGGGCGGCCGCCATGGTCTCGGCCTCATCCGAGCCTGCGAAGAGGTCGTGCGGCAGAGAGAGGCCCAACGCCGCACCGAGGCCTTCGACCACCTGACGCACGCCGTACTCGCCGAGGCGGGAGAATTGTCCGTTCAACTTGCCCACGATCGTCGGGGAGAGCCCCTGCCGCTGGGCCTCGACGTAGAAGCCGGTCTCGAGGTGCGGCTCGAGCTCCTCGAGTACGAGGATGGTGCCGCAACGGCGCAGCAGGGCCTGCGCTTCCGCGACAGGGAACGGGTGGACGGCTTTAATCTGCAACACCGAAGAGTCTTCTGGCACGAAGCCGTAACGCGCTGCGGTCTCGAAACCCTCGGTCAGGTACGCAGTCGTGATGCCCGCCGCGACAACGCCCAGGCCGCCCTGCTTGCCCAGGGTCAGCGTGTTCAGTCCCGCGTCGGCGATCCAGCGCCCGGCCTGCTCCAGCCGGGCAATGAGGTCGCGATGCTGCGCCGTACAGATCGCCGCGCCGGCCTTGGTGAACCGCTCAATGTCGTGGGTCAACACGGCCTCGCGCTCCGGCCACGCAGGCGGATCGTCGTTCAGGTCGACCGGCGCGAAGGCGTCCGCGTTGGCCGTCACAAGGCGGATGAACACGGGCGAGCGGCTGTCTTGCGATAGCCCGAACGCCGTCTGCGTCAGCCGGTAGATCTCGTCGGCGGACGCCGGCTCGAGCATGGGCAGGTCGGCCATGATGGCAAAGCCGCGCGAATCCTGCTCGGGCATACCCGCGTTCACGCCCGGATCGTCGGCCACGTACACCACAAGCCCGCCGAGAACGCCGGAATAGGCGACCGAGATCAGCGAGTCGTAGCACACGTTGAGGCCCGACATCTTCATCGTGCACAGCGCCCGCTGGCCCGCCCACGCCGCACCGGCGGCCACCTCGAGCGCGACTTTCTCGTTCACGCTCCACTCGACATACACGCCGGGCGGCTTCATCTTCAGCAGGCTGGTGAGCGCCCCTGTCGACGGCGTGCCGGGATAGCCCGTCACCACCTTGACTCCGGCGTGCACCGCGCCCCACGCCAGGGCTTCGTTGCCAGTCATGAGTTTGGTCGTCAAGACTGCTCTCCTTCCAGGGCGTGGCCCCGCTGGGGGCGCGCTTGTGAACATCGGCCGAAAGGGCGAACATCGGTCGGCCGAAAAGGGTCAACGCTGGGACATCAGCTTAGCTGCTTGACCGATCTCCTTCCAGCGCCCCAGCGGCGGGGCTCTCGTGGCATGGCGGCAGCGGGCCGGGCGGTGACCGGCAGGCGCATCCTGGTTTGGGCGTCATCCAGGCGGCAGCTCGAACCGCCGCGGGTTTCCAGGGAGCTCCAAACATTGAGAAGATGAAGCCGTGAGTACATCACGAGGTATCCGAGAGGAGTTCGCAGTGGAGTACCGCAGCTCACGGCCATGGCGGTGCTTCTGGCGTTGTTCGGGCTCATGAAGCTCAAGCAGCCGGCTGCGGGGAGTCGATCCACAGCTCTCCATCCTAGATGAGCCCTTCCGGAATCGACCTGGGGCTGCTCTTCCTGGCCGCCGTCGGTGGCGGCGCGGTCAACGCGCTGGCGGGGGGAGGCACGCTGATCACCTTCCCGGCGCTCACGGCGATGGGTGTGCCCGCACTGCACGCGAACATCACCAACACAGTCGCCCTGACGCCGGGCTACCTCGGCGGCACGATCGCGCAGCGACGCGACCTGCGTGACCAACGACGCCGCGTCAAGGTGACGGTGCTGCCGGCCGTGGCCGGCGGCATCGTCGGCGGCGCCCTGCTGCTCAAGACGGGCACCACCTTGTTCGACGCGCTGGTCCCCTGGCTTATTCTGCTGGCGACCGGCTTGCTGGCGGCCGAGCCCTGGCTGAAACGGACAGTGGCGCGGCGACTCCAGTCGCCTGCGGTGGGCAAGGCCAACCTGATCGGCGTCGCAGTCACGGCGTTCGCCGGCGCGATCTACGGCGGCTACTTCGGCGCGGGACTCGGCATCGTCATGCTGGCGCTCTTCTCATTGGTGCTGCCGGACTCGCTCAGGCGCGTGAACGCTTTGAAGCAGACTCTGTCGTTGTCTGCCAACGGCGCCGCGGCGATCCTCTTCGCCGCCACGGGCAATGTCGTCTGGACGGCCGCGGCTGTGATGGCGGTCGGCGCCCTGTTCGGCGGTTCGTTGGGTGGCAGATTCGCCGGCAGGGTCCGGGCCGGCGTGCTGCGCGGCGTTGTGGTTGCGCTCGGACTCGCCGTCGCGGTCGCGTTCTTCTTGAAGTAGGCGGGGCTGGCGGCGCCCTCGTTTGCCATGGCCGGTGCTGTGGGTACACCGAGAGCCGATGAGGGGGCACAGGATATCGTGAGCACAGGCGACACGGCCGGCGAAGGCTCACCGCGCCCTGCGAGCGCCGAGCAGATCCGCGAGCTCATCACGCTCCAACTGGCCGAGCACGACAAGGCGGCGGCAGTGCGGACCGCCGTCGAGGCGGTCGAGGGGGGCGCCTTGAGCATCCCTATGCTCTACCAGGAAGTCCTGCGGCCACTGCTTTTGCATACAGGCCAGGCTTGGCAAAGCGGCCAGGTGCGCATCTGGGAGGAGCACTACGCCAGCGCCGTGGTGCGCACCATCGTGGAGATGCTCTATCCGAGCGTGCTCAAGGTGAAGGTCTCGGTGCCGGCGAGCGGCCGCAGCGTCCTGCTCGCCTGCCCGCCGGAGGAGGTTCACGACCTCGGGCTGCGCATGGTCGCCGACCGCTTTGACATGGCCGGCTGGGCCACCTACTACCTCGGCGCCGACACGCCCCCAAGCGAGCTCGTCGATGCCGCCCGACGTCTGGGCGTCGACGCCGTCGTGATCAGCTCATCAACGCACTTTCACCGGATCGCGCTACGGCGCCACCTCCGTCAGATCACGGAGGAGCTGGGCAACGTTCAGGTCTGGGTCGGCGGGTCCGCCTTCGCGCACTCCACGCAGGGCTGGTCGTCGAGCGAGCTTCTCGATCTCGAGGGACTGCTCGGCGAGGCGCGCGGCGTCCAGGAAGGCTGAGGTCCATGCTCAGCCTCACTATCGCCGCGCGCTTCCTGCGCAAGAGCCCGGCACAATCGGTCCTCATCGTGGCCGGCATCGCCGTCGGCATCGGCGTCCAGGTGTTCCTCGGCTCGCTCATCACCAGTCTGCAGGCAAGCCTCGTAGACCAGACAATCGGCCACAGCCCCCAGGTGATGGTCCAGTCGTCCACCGACGGGCAGCCCGTAGCCTACGGCCCCGCACTGAAACAGACGCTGACCTCGCAGCCCGCCGTCACAACTGTAGTGCCGACGCGCACCTTCTCGGCGATCTATCGCCAGGGGCAGGTGAGCGCCCCGCTGGAGCTCACCGGTGGCCAGCTCGACCAGCTCAACACGATCTATGACATCAGCGGACGCATCAGCGCCGGCAAGGCGCAGCTGGGCCCGGGAGACGTGCTGGTCGGCAAGGACTTCGCCGCCAAGAACGGGCTGTCGCCGGGCAGCAGGCTCATACTCGTCCTACCCAGCGGCAAGCCGGCCGGCCTCATGATCAGCGGCGTCTTCGACTTCGGCTCGGCGGCGGCCAACCTGGCCACCGCCTTCGTCGACGGCGGCTACGCCGCCGGCGTGCTCGGCTACACGGGGGACCAGTACTCGGCCATCGACATGCAGGTGCACAACGTGTTCGATTCCAAAAAGGTGGCCGCCCAGCTCAAGACGCAACCGGCGGTCAGGGGCCTCAAGGTGAGCGAGTGGCAGTCGCAGAACTCCGACCTGCTCTCGGCGCTCAAAAGCCAGAGCTACTCCAGCTACATGATCCAGTTCTTCGTGCTGGTGGCCGTGGCTTTGGGTATCGCCTCCACCCTCGCCATCTCGGCGGTGCAAAAGACGCGACAGATCGGCATTCTCAAGGCGATGGGCATGGAGGACCGCCGGTCGGGGCGCATCTTTCTCTGGCAGGCCGCGATCCTGGGCCTCGGCGGCGCGGCGGTCGGCGTGGGCGCCGGCCTGGCGCTGATCGGGTTGTTCACCTACCTGGGGCGCAACAGCTCGGCTCTGTTTCCCATCCATCCACAAGTCTGGTTTATCGCCCTCTCGTTCGCGGTAGGCGTGCTGGTGGCGATGCTCTCGTCGCTGATCCCCTCGCGCCGCACCACCAAGCTCGACCCGATCGAGGTGATACAGGGTGGCTGAGCAGCTGCTCGCGGCGGAAGATCTGGGCAAGACCTACGGCACCACGGTCCAGACTGTGGCCTTGAGCGATGTGTCGTTCGTCCTTCACACCGGCGAGTTCGCCGCGGTGATCGGCCAGTCCGGCTCGGGCAAGTCGACGCTGCTGAATCTCATCGGCTTGCTGGACACCCCGACCACGGGGCGTGTGCTGCTCAACGGCCAGGATGCGTCGGCCACCTCGCGCCGACAGAGGGCCGCCCTGCGCAACGAGCTGATCGGCTTCGTCTTTCAGTTCCACTATCTGCTGCCCGAGTTCAGCGTGCTCGAAAACGTCCTTATGCCGGGCCGTATCGCCGGCGCCAGCCCGGCGGTGCTGCGGCCGCGGGCCGAGGAGGTGCTGGCGCTGCTCGGCCTCGAGGGCCTGGAGAGCAAGGGCGCCAACGATCTGTCGGGCGGCCAGAAACAGCGTGTCGCCGTCGCGCGGGCGCTGATGAACCGGCCCGCGCTGGTGCTGGCCGACGAGCCCACGGGCAACCTCGACAGCGAAAACACGAAGGCCGTGTACGAACTCTTCCGGCGCCTCAACAGCGAGTTGGGTACGGCATTCCTGATCGTGACCCACGCTCGCGCCGTGGCCCAGCAGACCGACCGCATCCTCGAGGTCCAGGACGGGCGGCTGCTGCAGGACGAGCGCAACAGCCACCTCGAGTGGGAGCCGGCCGCGGCGCCTGCCGGCGAGGCGGTGGCGTCTACCGGTGCTGCGTGACGTGACTACTCTCGAGCGTCCCCGCGTCGCAAGATCGCCGGCTACCAGTTTGGGCCGGCGCTGCCTCGGAGTTCAGTGAACCGCGTCTAGCTAGATGAGGTGGTGCCGCACGCCGATGGTGGCAGCTTCGGTGCGGCTCGCGGCGCCGAGCTTGGCGATGACGCTGCTGACGTGCGTCTTGACGGTGGACCGGCTGATCACGAGCCGATCGGCGATGTCGGCATTGGACAGACCGTCGGCGACCAAGGACAACACCTGCCGCTCGCGCCCAGTGAGGTCGCCACCCGGAGACCCTGCCGTCGAGACCACGTGGATCAATACCTCGGCGGCCTCGGGAGCCAACGTGGGCCTGCCCGCATACGCCCCGCGGACAGCCTGCGTCAGCTGCTCGCCGGTGACGTTCTTCAGCAGGTAGCCGATCGCCCCGGCGCGCAGCGCGCCCTCGATCAGCTCCTCATCTGAAAAGCTCGTCAGGGCGAGCACCCTCGTTTGGGGACAGGCGCGGAGTATCTCCTCGGTCGCCGCGACTCCGCTCAGGCCGGGCATGACCAGATCCATGAGAACCACATCAGGTTTGAGCTCCTCGCACAACCTGATAGCCGCCGCCCCACAGTCGGCCTGCGCCACGAGCTCGATGTCGTCGAAAAGCTGCAGGATGCTCTCCAGCCCGCTGCGCACGAGTGCGTGGTCGTCGACGACCATCACCCTGATCCTGCCAGCACGTGCCGCGGCTTCGTCGCTCACCACTCTCACCCCCGTCCGGCCGACCACGTGGCGGTGACCACGCTACCACGGCGCGTCTCGGTGTCGATCCGCAGGCTTGCCCCAACCGCGTCGGCCCGTTCGCGCATGATCCTCAGACCGAGCTGCGCGGGTCCGACAGTCGATGAGTCAAAGCCCCGGCCGTCATCGCCGACGACCAGTTCCACGGCGTCATCCGAGCTTCTCAGCATCACCCACGCTCTTTGGGCGTGGGAGTGGCGCACCATGTTGTTCAACGCCTCCTGGGCGATGCGGTAGAGAGCGATCGTCACATCGGGGGGCAATGGGCGGGGATCGGCGACCGTAAACTCTATGGTGACGCGCGTCCGCGCCTCGGTGGCTTGCACCACGTGCTCCAGCAGGTCCGCAAGCGGCGATTGCCCCAGTGCCCCCGGTCGCATCTCGAGGAGAAGCGTGCGCATCTCGGCAAGGGCTCCCCGGGTCAGACGCTGCACGTCGCAGAGACCCTGGCGCGCCTGCGGTGAGGTCGGAGTCGACGCTCGCAGGAGCGCCTCGGCCTTGAGGCTGGCGGCGAACAGCGACTGCGTCACGGAGTCGTGAAGCTCTCGCGCCAACCGGGAGCGTTCGGCCGCCACGGCGCTGCGCTCCACCTGCTCCCGCAGCCGCGCGTTTTCGATGGCGAGCGCCGCCTGGTCGCCGAACGACGCCGCCAGTCCAACATCTTCGTCGCCAAACCGGTGCGGTTCGCTGTAGTCGAGGGCGATCACGCCATACACCTCGTCTCGCACGACCAGCGGCACGGCAAGGCACGCCCCGCAGTTCATCGACACGGCTGAACGACCGCGGCCACCGTGCGCCGCTCCACCCGCCGCGTCCCCGAGATCGGGCGCGGTCACCGGTCGGCGCGCCGCAACGGCCTCAGCCACCGGGCCGCCCTCAATCGACAGCGCGACGTCGCCGTCACCATCGCCGCCTGGGCCGACCGCCGCCTGCAGGCTCAGAAGATCGTCGGCCGCCTCGAGTCGGAACAGTCTGGCGCCATCGCTGCCCAGGAGCTGTCGCGCCTGCGCGACGATGTCGAGAAGCAGGTCTGCAAGTGGCCGATCGGATTTCAGCACCGACACTTCCTGCAGACGCTGGAGCTGGACCGTCAGGGAATGCAGCCTCGCCGTCGTCGCACGCTCGGTCTGGTAGAGACCGTCGAACCGGTTATAGAGGTATCCCAACGCAATCAGACCGGCTCCCGCCAGCACGCCGAACCAGACGAGCAGGATGTTCTCGGCGTTCGCACGGTTCTGGAGGACCATGGTGAACACGGTCAGGCCCAGGCAGATGACGCTGGCGCCCACGACCGTGCGGCGGTCACCGAGCGCGAAGGCGACCAGCAGGAGAGGCACGAGGTAGAAGCCGGCGATCGCGTACCCAGGTATGAGAAGATCGAGGATGAAAGATACGGCGATGCCGGCGATTGTGAGCGCGACCACCAGATCGCGGTGCGCACGCAACCACACAAGGTCCCGCAGCACTCGTGGAAAGCGGCGCCCTTCAACCTTCGCGTCCGACCCCGACCAAGCCATGAGGTGACGGCACTCCTCCGTCGGCCCTGGTCGTGGCGCGATCTCGCCACGACCAGGGAAGGCACACCTATCTGTCCTGCGCACCAATCATAACCTCAGCCACAGGGGTCTCGCCCTCCTGCGCCGCCCGAGGCAGCGGCGGCGAGGATCGCCCCGCCGGCTTTCGCCGGCCACCATCGTCACGTAGCCTTGCTTCACCTCGCGTCTCGGTGTCGGCCGTCTGACCGATGCCGGAATCGGCCGGCTGCATGTCCCCACGACCGGCCTCCAGCCCGATGTGCCAGTCCTCGTTTCCTGCTTCGATGCACACGAAGGCAAAGCAGGCCGCGCAAGCGCAGGAGGTAGTCATGGCATCCAGTGCACAGGACCTGGTGGGGTTTGCGGCTTTCTCACGTGAGGGCGACAGGATCGGCAAGGTCAGGGGCGTGATCTGCGAGGCCGGATCGGGCGCCGATTGCCTGGTGATCAAGCACTCGGTATTTCGTGACCTGGTCGTGCCCGCCGACGTCGTCGAGAGGCATGACGCCAGCGTCACAGTCCCCTTTAGCAGCTCCTATCTCGATGTCGCCCCCCGTGTCGCCGCAAAGGGAGAGCTTTCGAGTGAGGAGACGTCTCGGCTGGAGCACTTCTATCACCCCACGGCCGTATAGGCCCCAGGTCGATGCCGAGGCGGCGGAGGTACTACCGGCCTTTGCGGGCAGCGAGGCCTGAGGCAGTCATAGGCAGCTGAGTCGAAGCGACCGCGGGCAGCGACCCCAGGGTTACCTCGCCAAGGACGTGTCGGGGTCTGTTGGCGCGTTTTCGCGCACGCCGTCTCCGATGCACCCGCGGAAGCGCTGCAACATCCGTTGCCTCAAGCCGGCGCATCGGCCATCTGGCCGATGCGCGCGTCGGCCACACTGCCCCCTTCAGGACCGGCCTCCAGCCCGATGTGCCCGCCCGCGGCCCGTGGTCTGATTACAGCAAGCGGCCTGGCCCGTCGCGTGCCACACCGACACCCCTGCGGCGCAGCGACAGTCCGCCCCCTACCACGCCCGCCGCGCCGGTCGGGGTTCGGTTGAAGAGCCGACCCGGGAGTCGAAACAACGCCAGAGAGGGAGCATCTCCATGAGCAACATCAACCCCGGCGACACCGCCTTCATCCTCATCTGTGTCGCCCTCGTGGCGATCATGACGCCGGGTCTGGCCTTCTTCTACGGCGGCCTGGTGCGGCGCAAGAACGTCATCACCATCATGATGCAGAGCTTCGTGTCGCTGGGCGTGGTCACCCTGATCTGGATCGTCTGCGGCTTCAGCCTGGCCTTTGGACCCGACGTCCACGGCGTGATCGGCAACCTCCACTACTTCTTCTTGAACAACGTCGGCCAGACGCCCAACCCGCAGTACGCCCCGACCGTGCCCTTTCTGGCCTTCTTCGTCTTTCAGCTGACGGTGGCGGCCCTGACCCCGGCCCTGATCACCGGCGCCTTCGCCGACCGCGTGCCGTTCAAGAGCTACATCGCCTTCCTCACACTGTGGAGTCTGCTGGTCTACGTGCCGCTGGCCCACTGGATCTGGGGCGGCGGCTTTCTGCAGCAGTGGGGCGTGCTCGACTTCGGCGGCGGCATGGTGGTGCACGGCAGCGCCGGTTTTGCCGCCCTGGCTTCGGTCTGGGTGGTCAAGAAGCGTGTCTTTGCCCCCGGCGAGGATGAGCGGCCCAGCAACATCCCGCTGATCGCGATCGGTCTGGGGCTGCTCTGGTTCGGCTGGCTGGGCGACAACCCGGCCAACGCCATGCGCGCCAACGGCATCGCCGCCCAGGCCCTCGTCAACACCTTCATCGCCGGTGGTCTGGCGATGCTCGTCTGGATGTTCACCGACTGGGTGCGCACGGGCAAGGCCAGCATGGTCGGCGCCCTGACCGGTGTGCTTGCCGGACTGGTGGCCGTGACGCCCTGCGCCGGGTATGTGCCCACCTGGGCGGCCGCTATGGTCGCCCTCGCTGCCGGCTGGATCTGCTACGGCGCGACCCATCTGCGCGCCAAGCGCGGCTGGGACGACTCGCTCGACGTCTGGGGCGTACACGGCATCGGCGGCCTGTTCGGCTCGCTCTGTGTGGGCTGGTTTGCCTACGCTTCTGTCGGCGGCCACGATGGTCTGTTAAACGGCGCCGGCAAGCAGTTCGGTCTGCAATGCGCCGGTGTGGCGATCGCCATCGGCTATGCCTTCTGCGCGAGCTTCGTCATCCTCAAGGTGGTCGACCTGGTCGCCAGCGTCCAGGTGTCGCGCAACGTGCAGCTCCAGGGACTCGACGAGACGATCCACGGCGAAACCGCTTACGATCTCACGTAGAGGCCTTGTGGCAGCGCGGGCGGCGCGTCGGCCCAGCACGCGGAGCCGGCCGTATCGTCTGAGGAACAAGCGGAGAGTCCTCTACCCTACCGCCGGAGTGAGCGCCTTGTAGATGCACTGGGGCCGAAAGCCGGCGACCGGCGGGCCCAGACGCATGCGCAGGTTCTCCTTGACGCGCACCAGCCCGAGCCCCGAGGCCAGCCGGCAACCGGCCTCATTAGCATCGGGGAATTCGAAACGCGTCCCGGGGAAGGCCAGCAGCATGTCGCCGACCAGGCTGGCGGCGACCCGCGGATCGTCGGCGATGATGGCGCCGGTCCCCCAGGGAAGCCGCGCGCTATAGCCAGCCGCCGCGCCGGCATGCTCCTCGGCATCGTCTGCATACGCGATGCGCACGACTGCCATGAAGTGGTCCAGGTAGGCGCGGCGATCCTCGCCGGTCGCTCGCCGGTCGAGCGCCAGGCACTGTTCGGCCGCAGCCCGGTCCTGCGCCGATCCCACTTGGCTCCCGTGGGCCGCCGAGGCAGATTGCCCGGCGGCGGCCGGCGGGTCTGGTCGGACCCACGTCCCGTACAAGCCGTCGTCGACAAACCCCAGACGCTCGTAGACGCGCTGAGCATCTCCCAGCGCCAGCAGCAGCACCGTCTCGGCTTCTTTGCGGGCGTGCTGCAGCGCTCGCTCGGTCAAGGCAAAACCCAGACCGCGCCGCCGGTGCGTGGGAGAGACCACCACGTTGCCCAGCCAGGCGGTCCTGCCGAAGGCGATCGCCATGGCGACGCCGGCCAGCCTGCCGCCGACCTGGGCGACGAAGGTCGTGGTGTTCGAAGCGGAGACGGCAAAGCGGACGCTCTCCGGCGTCTCGCCTCCGAAGGCCTCCCCGATCAGCCCCAGCACCGCGGGGAAATCGGCGGGCCCATAGGCGCGAAGATCGGGCGTGTCGAACACGGCAATCCTCCACATGTGCGGCTAAGCATGACCGAATCAGTTTATCGGCCTCTTGAGAAGATGTCCCGACAGATCTCGAACCGTGCCGGCTGGCTGCCATCGAGCGACTGAGTGAGTTGCGCTACGAGCATCGTGCGCCGGTGTCCAGGACAGCATGCCAGGCGTGAATCCAGGCGCGCTGTCGACAGACAATACGACGTCCAGGCGATACCCGCGCTGCGACTCAGTGGCGCCGCGGTACTCTGCGAGTGTGGGGTGCCGTCCGCGTGTCTCCAGACGGACTGGCCGGTCGACGCTCCAGATCCGTAAGGGCATGAATCAGTTTAGGCGCCTCAAAGACCCGGTTTCGCCTGCCGACCGTCGTCTGCGACAGCACGCCGGCGTCGGTCGGGCGAGAGTTCGCCTTGTTGGCCGCCTGGATGTTGCGCCCAATCAGTTCGATGGCACTCGGGACGGTGAGAATCGAGGAGCCCGGCAGGGCGCGCGGAACGAGGTCGGCTGCCGAGTTGGCGCGCAGGCGACCGAGGCGCTCGTGCCACGTGCTTTCGAGGTGTTGAATGCGCTCCTCAAAAGCATCGGCGTCCGCGACTGCCCGCTTTGAGGCTGCAGCGAACAGACCGACCCAGCGATTCAGGCCTTCCTGAGCGTCTGGCGAAGCTGGCGATCGCAGATAGCGTGTTCGTCCCTGAAACTGACCTCGCCACACGACCCAAGGCTCTGCCACTATCATGCAGACTGGGCCAGCAGACGGGAGTACGTCATAGCTATCTCGACCATCGACTCCAACACCCG
Source organism: Actinomycetota bacterium (assembly GCA_003164655.1). Classification (GTDB taxonomy): domain Bacteria; phylum Actinomycetota; class Thermoleophilia; order UBA2241; family UBA2241; genus Bog-752. Next base: position 5,462 of record PLTW01000095.1, on the reverse strand, counting down.
ACCCGCGCGTGCCGCGCCGCGCATGCTCCTGCCACTCGTCTTTCTCGCCGGCATCGGCTCGATGGCCACCGAGATCTGCGCCTCGCGCCTGCTGGCTCCGTTCTACGGTTCGTCGACGGTCGTCTGGGCGAACATCATCGGCCTGATCCTGGCGGCGTTGTCGCTGGGCTACTGGCTGGGCGGGCGGCTGGCCGACGCCCATCCCAGTTCGCGCCTGCTCGGCTATCTTGTGTTGGCTGCGGCAGCTCTGATCGCCGCGGTGCCGTTCGTTGCGCGACCGTTTCTCGATGTCTCGATCGGCGGCATCGAAAGCCTCTCGGCGGGCGCCGTGGTCGGCTCGTTTCTCGCCGCCCTGCTGCTCTTCGCCCCGCCGGTCATCCTGCTCGGGATGGTGACGCCCTTTGCCATCAGGCTGGCTACGACCGATGTCGATGCGGCCGGTGTGACCGCCGGTCGCATCTTCGCCCTGTCGACCGCCGGCAGCATCCTGGGCACCTTCATCCCGGCGCTGCTGACCATCCCACTGATCGGCACGCAGCGCACGCTGCTCGGGGCGGCAACGATCGTGGCCCTGGCCGCTGCGACGCTGCTGCGGCGGCGCTGGCTCCTCGCCGCCCTCGCGCTCGCCCTGCTGCTGGCCCTGCCACCCGGTCTGGTCAAACCCGGCCTCGGCGTGATCTACGAGCGCGAGTCACGCTACCAGTTCATCGAGGTCGTCCAGCAGGGCAGCGGCGCCAGTGTCGTCCGCTACCTCTACTTAAACGAGGGCTACGCCGTGCACTCGGTCTGGCGACCCGACGCCGTCTTCACCGGTGGCGAGTGGGACATGTTCCTCACGCTGCCGCCGCTGCTCGGCCGCCCCGCAGGCAGCGCGCTCATGCTGGGCAACGCCGGCGGCACCACCGCCCGAGCCTTCGGTGTGCTCTATCCGCAGGTGGCCTTCGATGGCGTCGAGCTCGACCCCCAGGTCACTGCCACCGCGCGCCGCTTCTTCGGCCTGAACGACAACCCTCGCCTCACGGTCTACACGGCCGACGCGCGGCCCTTTCTGCAGGCCACAAACAAACGCTACGACCTGATCATGGTCGACGCCTACCGCCAGCCCTACGTGCCCTTCTACCTCGCCACCCGCGAGTTCTTCGCCCTCTGCCGCCGGCACCTCACGCCGGGCGGCGTCGTGGCTCTGAACGTCTCGCGGGTCCCCGGGGACAACCGGCTGGTCGACGGCATCGCCGGCACACTGGCCGGCGAATTCCCGCAGGTGTTGGTCTGGCCGGCGCTGCGCTTCAACGAGCTCGTCATCGGGCTCACGACGGCGACGCCGCTTCAGCGGCTGCGCCGGCGTCTCGGCGCCGCCCCACCCCTGGTGCGACCCCTCACCCGCCTCCTGGCGGCCCAGATGCAGCCGCGTCGACCGTCGGCCGATCCCTGGACCGACGACCGGGCGCCGGTGGAGTGGATCACCGACGCCATGATCGTCGACTACGCGGCGCGCGGCCGCCAGATCCCCGAGCACTCGCTGCCCACCGCACCCTGACGTCTGTGGCGCCCCCCATCGCGGTCGCTGCGTGCACCTGAGTCGTCCAGGAACGCAGGTCAGCAGTCGTGGACGTTCCGCTCAAGCCAAGGAGACAGCGCCCCGCGAGTCGCCAGAAAGCATACGCACCCGCATCTGGAAAAATACCTGTATGGGATGCAAGGTGAGTGCGGCCGTGGCGCCGCCCCGACGAGATGTTCGTCTAGTAACGGCCTCTGGTTTCGGACTTGCGCTTGCTGTGGGCAATGGCATCGAGCTCCTCGAGATAGTTGCCGGACCCTACGGCGACGCAAGTGAGCGGCGACTCGGCCAGCTGGACGGGGATCTGTGTCTCCTGGCGCAGGCGCTCGGGCAGTCCCTGGAGCAGCGACCCGCCGCCGGCCAGCATGATGCCACGGTCCATAATGTCGCTTGAAAGCTCGGGGGGCGTCTGGTCGAGCGTCGCCTTGATGGCATCGACGATGGCCTGTACCGGCTCCGCAATGGCCCGGCGGATCTCCTTCGATGTCAGCACGATGGTCTTGGGCATGCCGCTCACCATGTCGCGCCCGCGGATCTCGGCCTGCTCCTCTTGGGGCAGCGGGTGGGCCGAGCCGATCTCGAGCTTGATCTCTTCGGCGGTCTGGCTGCCGATGAGCAGCTTGTACTCTTTCTTGACGTAGCTGATGATCGCCTCGTCCAACTCGTCGCCGGCTACGCGTATGGACTGCGACGTGACGATGCCGCCCAGCGAGATGACGGCCACCTCGCTGGTGCCGCCGCCGATATCGACGATCATGTTGCCGGTCGGCTCGGACACCGGCAGCCCGGCGCCGATGGCCGCCGCCATGGGCTCTTCGATCAGCCCCGTCCAGCGCGCCCCAGCGGCACGGGCAGCATCTTCGACCGCGCGCTTCTCGACTCCGGTCACCCCCGANNATGAAGTGGCGCAGCATCTGCTCGGCGACCTCGAAGTCATTGATCACGCCGTCCTTGAGCGGGCGGATGGCGCTGATCGAGCCGGGGGTGCGGCCCAGCATGCGCTTGGCCTCGCTACCCACCGCGTGGACTTCGCCGGTGCGCTGGTCGATGGCCACCACGGACGGCTCGGAGAGCACGATGCCGCGGCCGCGGACATACACCAGGGTGTTGGCGGTACCCAAGTCGATGGCGATGTCGCGCGCGCCGAAGCCTGTAAGGAAGTCGAAGAGACCGATGAGCTGCTCCTTTCGGTCCGGGTCGGTCGCTCATGCTACACGCCGTTCCAGGCGGCGCCAAACCGGAGAGCAGGCCATCTTCTGTTTGCGCGAGTCAATACTGTGGTTTCACATAGAGCAGTGAGAAGAGCGGGACTGCATCCTGGAGAACCCCTGGTCAGATGGCTGATCGGGGTTATTTGGTGCCCCTCGAGACCTCCTGGTAGGCGACGGTAGCGATGGCACTGGCGAGCCGGCTCTTTGAGCTTGTCGGCTCCCCTTGGCACTGCCCCCACGGGCGTGCTCTGGGAGTGTGGCCTACCCTGTGAGACTGGTGCTCAAGAGGTCGCCGGCCCCGGA
>PLTW01000095.1:0-2345 GCA_003164655.1 Actinomycetota bacterium | reverse complement strand
TGCACACCGCCCAGGACGTTCAGCTCTTCACCCCCGACGAGTCGCAGGTCGACGGCGACCGGCGCGACGTCGCTCATCTGCTTCATGCGCGCCGTCGCCGCGGCACGTTGCTCAGCCGGGATGGCGGCCACCATCGCCTCGATGCGCTCAGGCGGGATACCGGGCCGCGGAACGGTGCCCTCGATCATCGCAGCGTCGTCCCTGTGCGCCCAGACTTCCGCACCGCTGAGCTCGAGCACCTCGGGGAGGCCGCCGACATGGTCGATGTGGTGATGCGTGATGATGACCCTGCGGATGGCCTGCGGCGCCAGGCCTATCTCCGCCATGTAGGCCAGAAGGCCGGCCGAGCTTTCCGGCAGGCCGGCGTCGACCATCGTGATCTTGCCGTCTTCGACCAGCAGACAGATGTTCATGGAGACGTTCTTGGCACCGGGGGTACCGACCCCTGCCGCCAGCGGCACGACATGGACGCCGGGCAGAATCTCAGGCACCTTCACTCCTTTCACCACCGAGGGCGGCGAGCTGATTCAGCAGGGGACTGTACTTCGTCGCCGACCTCAGGCGACCGTTCGCCTCTTAGAGTTCCACGAGATCAGGTTCCTTTTGAGCCTGATGTTGAACGACTTCACTCTCCGGCTCGCTCCACAGCGGTTCATAGACGCGGCTGACGTCGGCCGAGTAGGCATCCACTGCCCCGCACAGTCCGGTGACGAGGCTCTCCGCGCCCTCATGGGTCGGCCGCGCGCCGCTGGCCGCCATGATCTCGCGCGACTGGCAAGGGTTGTCGATCAGCATGCAGGGCATGAGCAGGTTGTGGTTGAAGGGCTGGCGAGCGCGGATCTCGCGAAAGTAGAGGCTGTTGAAGGCCGCGGCCAGCGAGGTCTCGGCGATGTTGTCGGTGGCGAAGTGGGTGAAGATGCAGGGCTCCACCCAGCCCTCGTTGTTGATGTGCAGGTAGTGTTTGCCGGCGATGCAGCCTCCCACCCAGGGAGCGTCGCCCCAGAAGTCCACGGGAAACATGGCTTTGGTGTTGCGCAGCCGCTGGATGCCGAGGCGAAACTCGTTGCGCTGCTCGGCGGTCGGCATGAGGCTCATGTCGGGGGCGCCGCCCACCGGCATGTAGAGGAAGTGCCAGGAGATGGCAGCGCCACGCTCCACCAGGGGATCGACGAACTCATCGCTTAAGAGCATCTGCCAGTTGGTGCGTGTCACGGTGGCTGAGTAGCCAAAGAGCACGCCGTGTTTCTTGAGCAACTCCATGGTGCCAAGCAGCTTGCGGTAGGTGCCTGCCCCACGGCGGGCGTCGGTGGTCTGCTCGTCGCCTTCGATGCTCAGCATCAGCGCTACGTTGCCAAGTTCGGCGATACGGGCGATCTGCTCTGGCTTAATGAGCGTGCCGTTGGAAAAGACCTGGAAGTAAGTGTCGGGATTAGCGGCGGCGATGTCGAGCAGATCGCGGCGCATGAAGGGCTCGCCACCAAGCACGGTGATGAGGTAGACGCCCATCTCGGCGGCCTCATCGACGATGCGCTGAAAGAGCGCGCCCGACATGTCGCTCTGGGGGGAGTACTCGCTGGCGTAGCAGCCTTCGCAGTGCAGGTTGCAGCGCATCGTGGGACTGACCAGGACCGTGAACGGCGTGCGCATCCCGGTCTTCTGCGAGTACGCCTGGCGCTTCTGTGAGCCGCGCAGCAGGGCGTTGACGACGAAGGCGTTGATGAAGCCGTCGCGGCAGCTGGGGCTGAGATCGCGCACCACGTGACGGGCGATGTTCAAGGCGGGGTGATCCTCTTGTACCTTCTCCTTAACGAAGCGCATCTCGGCCTTGTGGTTGTCCGGGGTGATCTTCTCGGCGAGAGCGATGGCCCGCACGATGTTGGCCTTGTTGTCGCTGGTGGCGAGCCTCAGCATCTCCTTGATGATGCCGCGCTGGACGGCGCCGTAGAGGCCCTCGGTGCTGCTCACGATGGCTCCTTTCGTGCTTGTGACCCCCCGCGGCGGCCGTGGCTTGCCCTTGCGAGCAGCTTCGAGGCGAACCGGAGGGTGCATATCTTTCGGTATCGACATCTATTTTCTATCACCAATTAGATTGGTATTCCAGAAGAACTCTGGAGTAGACTTTGCCCATCCTGGCGCAACCGTGCCTGGACCTGCCCCCGCCGGGTTTCCCGACTTTGGCAAAGGAAGACCGATGAACAGTCGCGACTCGCACATCGAGACCATCGTCAGTGATCTACGAATCGTCTACGCCAGCCTCAACCGGCTGAGCGTGCCGGCATGGCTGCGGCTCGACCTGACGATGGCGCAGTTCAAGGCTCTCGTTGCCGTGGAGCGCAACTCGGGCA
>PLTW01000110.1 GCA_003164655.1 Actinomycetota bacterium | reverse complement strand
CGCCTCGCCGCCGTCGGCGGCGGCCTGATCGCTGCCGCCGGTCGCCGCGTTGTCGCTGCCGCCGGTCGCCGCGTTGTCGCTGCCGCCGGTCGCCGCGGCAGCGGGGGCCGCCGAAGTGTCGGGCGCGCTGGGCGCCGGGTCGTGCCCGGCCGAGGTGTCGGTGTCGCCGTGGGCGGCCGGCGCCGCGGTCGTCGGTTCGGGCGGCGACGCGCTGCGCGCGTCGCCGCCGCCCTCGGCGGCCGGTGCTGCGTCGACCACGATCTCCTGCAGGGTCTCGTTCACAGATCCACTTCCTGTCGATTCCTGGGTGATCTTCATGTCTGTCTCACGATCGGGATTGTCGGCCACGTCGGGCGCCCACACGGGAACGGAGGGCGCCCCGCTGAGATGCCTGACACAGGCTCCTCTCTGTCGGTCCGGCCGGTCTTGCTCGCACGGCCATCCGCTGGAGTACCTGGGGTGGGATGGTAGCGATATCGGCAGCGACCGGCGCGGCTTGAGCGACGCGCGCCTGGTCGCGGATGCTCGCCCATGCCGGCGAGGAGCTCCATCATACTCCCGCCCCGCGCATGGCTGCCGGCTGGGGGCACTCGGACACGGCGTCGAGCACCCCTGCCATGACTGATTTGACGGTCTTGTCGATGCTCTCGTTCTCGAGGACCGGCACCCCCTGCTTGGTGGCCTGGGCAAGAATGTAGTCCTGGATCTTGCGGATCTTGGCGAAGTTCTGCAGGTAGCGCCGCAGGGGGCGAATGCCGTCGGTCTCCCACTGGCGCACGTAGAAGTGGCTGCGGTGGCGCTCGGCGTCGCTGATGGCCAGCACGACCTCGATCACCACGGCCTGGTCCCAGCGGCTGCGATTGAGGAACCCGGGCACGATGTGCACGCCCTCGATGATGGTGCGCTGACCCTCGGTGATGGCCCGGTCGACGACGGCGTCGATGCCCACCGCGATGCTCTTGGCCTGTTCGATGAAGCCCGCCTCGTCGGCGTCGCTGCGTTCGGGCAGGGGAATGCGCACGCCGCCGGCGGCCTCGAACGACGAGAACTGGATCTCGGGCATGAGGTCGGGCGCAAAGAAAGCGCGCATGACCTGACGCACAGTGTCGGTCGACACCACCCGGGTGATGCCCAGCCGGTGGGCGATCTGGGTGGCCAGGGTGCTCTTGCCCACGCCGGTCGTGCCGCCGACCAGTATGACGAGCGGCCGCGCCAGCCTGGTCAGGTTCTGCCACTTGCGAAAGCGGGCGATGGTGTCTTTGCCGTCGGCCTCGCCGAGCACCGCGCTGGCGATCTCTTCGAGTCCCTGAAGGGTGATGGTGCCGTCGCGGCTGTCGTGCAGCCGCTCGCCGACCGCCGAGGCGATCTGATAGGCGCGCTCGGGCGGCAGGCCGGTGGCCATGAGGGCCTGCGCCATGAGTCCCTTGGAGTAGGGCAGCGCCGGATCGCGGGAGACGACCACCATCTCGACGTCGTCGTTCACGACGGACCTCCGGCGGCCGCGAAGCGCGCCACGGCGGTGTCGGCGAGCCCGTCGACGACGGCCGCGAGATCGCGGCCGTCGAGAGCGACGGGCTCGTTGTCGCAAAAGACGAGCTCCTTGCCGTGCGCGGCGGCGGCTTCGGCGACAACGTCGACCGCCGCCGCCTTGATCTCGGTGAGAAACACGTCGGCCCGGTCGGACGCGGCGGCGACGGCGGCGATGAGCGCCGGCCGGCGCGCCAGGTCTGTCGAGACCGCGGTCACCCGGGCGCCGTGCACCTCTGCGAGGTGGCGCGCGAGCAGGCCGGCGCTCTCGGGCGCCGCCGTGGTGAAGTAGGCCACTCGGCGGCCGGCGACGGAATCGACCGGCCGCGGCCTGAGGACGGTGGGAATGAGGTCGACCTCCGGGTTGACCGAGGCGACGGCGCGGCGCAGGCACTCGACGCGCGCGGCATCGCAGAAGGGTGGTTCACACATGGTGAGGAAGAGTGCGTCGGAGATAAGCATTCGATAGGTACCCAGATACCCCGTTATGTACTCGGGAGGCTGCGCGGCCGAAGCCACGCAGACCACCGCTTGCGCCTGCACCGGCGGGATCGCCGAACCACTCCCCTCCCAGACCACCATGGCCGCCGGCATGTCATTGACGAGACCCAGCGCCTCGCCGACCGTGTCGTTCATCGAGGCTCCGGCCATGCCGCCGCCGCAGCGCCGGCAACCGACCGTGGTCACTCCCGTGAGCACGGCGTCCTCGAGGTAGTCGGACGCGGCGTGCAGCCCCTGCCTCGAAACCGCCAGCAAGCCCTGAGCGCCGAGCCGGTCGCCGCCGTAGACCACCTGCGGAGCCGCCGGACCACCGCGCCCCATCGCCACGATCACCACTGCCTCGGGCCCGAACCGGCCACCGAGCCGGCGGCCGAAGAAGCCGCTCACGGCGGTCTTTCCGACCCGTTTGCCAGTTCCTATGATCGCAAGCGACGGCTTGCTGGAGAGTCGTGCAAGAGGCTGGGGTGAGAACTCGAAGTCGGCTCCGACGTAGCGTGCACCCCGGGACAACGCCACGCTGATGAGCTGGAACCGCTCTATGTACCCTAGCACCGGCTCGTCGGACACGTCAACGACGACCCGCGCGCCGGTGCTCGCCAGCAGGTCCCCCAGGGCCGCGCGCAGCGCCGCCGGGGCGGCGCCCGGAGCGGCGGCGGGGGCCGGCGTGACCGGCAGGCCGTAGAGCTCNNGAGCTCTACGGCCTGCCGGTCACGCAGCTTCTCGGAGCCGCCCACGAAGAGCGCCGCCACGAATGCGTAGCGTCCCGCCAGCAGGCGCAGGGTGTCGGCCACGACCTCGGGGTAATGCTCGCCGTCGATCAGCGCGATCGCGGCGGGCCGCGCGGCGGACGCGCCGCCCTTCGCGGACACGGTCTGCGCGGCGGAGGCGGCGCCCGCGACAGGTGTCGGGTCCGCAGATGCCACCTTGCCTGAGTCCACGCCGCCCCCTCCCGGTCGGTCGTTTCAGGTGTCGAGCCGCCGTTCTTCGGGCCGGCCGACGAACTTCTTCAGGTGTCGAGCCGCCGTTCTTCGGGCCGGCCGACGAACTTCTGGTAGTGAAGCGTCGACGGGGAGAACTCGATGATCGTCTCGGTGCCGTGGAACGGGTACTTGCGCTCGATGCGCACGAAGTCGTCGTCGATGGTCACGATGTTGTAGCAGGGCCGTGTGTCGCCGCGCAGGCGCAGCGTACACACGGTGCCGGCGTTGACCACGAACATGTTCTCGAAATGCCAGGCGTGGGGCACGTGCTTGTGACCCGACAGGACCAGGTTCACGTTGCAGCGCTGCAGCACCTCGAGCGTGTCGCCGGCGTCGTAGACCATGTTGCGCTCGCGTCCGGTGCCGGGGATCGGCAGCAGGTGATGGTGCAGCATGAAGATGCGAAACCGCGCCGGCACGGCGAACTGCTCCTCGAGCCAGCCGTAGCGCGAGCGGCCGATCGTGCCGTAGTCGAGGTCGGGCTCGGTCGAGTCGACCCCCACTATGGAGATGTCGCCGGTATGCAGCACCACGCTGCGCGGCCCGAACAGATGTTCGAAATGCACGTAGCCGACGTTGCGCGAGTCGTGGTTGCCGGGAATGACCAGCACGTGGGGGCACTCGAGGCGCTCGAGGTACTCCTTGGCCACCACATACTCCTGCTTGAAGCCCTCGTTGGTGAGGTCGCCGGTGACCGCGACCACGTCGGGCCGCAGCTCGTTGACCTCGACCACTGCCCGGTCCATGAGGTTGGGCACGAAGTACGGCGAACCGGCGTGAAAGTCGGACAGGTGCGCCAGGGTGAAGGGGGCCATCGCCCTACTCCACGACCACGACGCGCACGCCGCCCTGTTTGTCGCGCACCGAGAAGGTCGTCTGGTTGCCGTCGCGGCGGAAGCGCAGGCTGAGCCGGGAGCGCCCCACGCTCAAGTTGCTCAGAGTGACCTCGCCGAGCCACTTGGGCAGGAGAGGGTTGTGGACGTAGAGCACGTTCTCGGCGGCGCTCGCATACAGACCGAGCATGGCCTGCAGCACGAGGAACACCGAGCCCGCCGCCGGCGCGTCGGGCGAGCAGGCCATGGGGTAGGCCACGGGCCGGTTGACCGCCTGGCGGGTGAAGCCGCAGATGAATTCGGGCAGCCGCGAGTACTGCTGGGCGACGGCGGCGTCGAACATGGCCGCGGCGATGCGGTTGGCCTCCTGGGCAAAGCCGTGCTTCTTTAAGCCGTTCACGATCAGGGCGTTGTCGTAGGGCCACACGCTGCCGTTGTAGTAGCTCATCGGGCTGTAGCTCGCCGCCGACTTGGCCATCGTGCGCACACCCCAGCCCGAGAACATGTCGGGCGAGAGCAGCCGTTCGACCACCGCCGGCACATGCTCATCGGCAACGATCCGCGACCACAGACAGTGGCCCGCCGTCGAGCAGACGGTCTCGACCTGGCGCTTGTCGCCGTCGAGGGCCATCGCCACGTAGCCTTCGTCGGCCATCCAGAAGCGCTCGTTGAAGCGCATCTTGAGCGCCTGCGTCTCGGCCTGCAGGCGCTCGGACAGCTCGATGTCGCCGAGCTGCCCGAACAGGTTCGCCAGGCGGCGCTTGGCGTAGTAGATGTAGGCCTGCGTCTCGGCCAGGGCGATGGGGCCCTGGGCCACCGTGCCGTCGCGGTGCACGATCGCCTCGCGGGCGTCGCGCCAGCCCTGGTTTACAAGGCCGGCGCGCGAGCGCCGCCGGTACTCGACGAAACCGTCGCCGTCCAGGTCGCCGCTCTCGTCGATCCAGCGCAGGGCCGCGTCGATGGGCTCGCGCAGCAGTTCGAAGAACTCGAGGTCGCCCGTCCACATGACGACCTCGCAGATGAGCAGCAGGTAGAGCGCCGTCGTGTCGACGGCCCCGTAGTTGGGAGTGTGGGGTATGGCCTTGACGGCGGCCAGCTCGCCCTGGCGCAGCTCGTGCATGATCTTGCCCGGCTCCTCTTCGCGGAAGGCGTTGTCGGTGTGCCCCTGCAGCCGCGTGAGCAGCCGCACGCAGTCGACCGCCGGACGCGGGTCGAGCATCAGGGTCTCGAGGCAGGCGATGATGGTGTCGTGGCCGAAGGGCGCCACGAACCAGGGCACGGCGGCCGAGAACGTGCGCCCGTACGGTGTGCCTGTGGTCAGCATGCGCAGGTCGGCCTGCCCGCGGCGCAGCACGCCCGTGACCTGCTCGGAGTCGGTGAAGATGCCGGTCGCCCCGGCGAAGCAGCGCTCGTAGTCGCGGCGCAGGTCGGAGAGGCGGGCGGTGAAGTCGCCCGCGCTCACCGGCGGGGCGTCGGGCAGCGCCACTTCGATCGAGAAACGCACGACCTTGCGCTCGCGCGGCGCCAGGTTCACGCGAAAGCTCGCCGTGCCGCCCTGCAGGCGCGCCGGCGTCTGCTCGAAGCGCACGATCGTCTTGCGCAGCACCTCGTCGAGGCCGTAGTAGGCCAGCGTGATCGTGTCGCCGGCCGACTTGGGCGCGAGACGCGTGCCGCGTTTGCGGCGGCGCATGCCGCGCACCTCGAACATGTCGCGAAAGTCGGCGTCGAAGGTGAGCTCGATGACGACCTCGACCGGCGCCGAGTGGTAGTTCTTGATGCGCAGCAGCTCGTACACGCGGTCGGAGACCAGACGCGTGCGGCGCACGTGCACCGAGGTCTGCGGGATGATCTCGCCGCCGGCGCCCCTGAGCTCGAGGTTGGTGAACTCGGCCGACGACAGGTAGTTGCGCTCGGCGGTCGCCGACAGCAGGATCGGAGCGCGCCCGCCGACGGTCATCTCGAGCCGCGACAAAAAGCGCGTGTCGCGAAAGTACAGGCCCAGCGGCGAGTTCTCGGCGGCCGGAATGAGACCCTCGTCGTCGGCGTACAAGAAGAGCTCGTCCTCTTTGATGACGAGCGGCGGGCGGCGGGTCTCGCTCATGACGAAGCGCTCGGCGCCGGCGGTGAGCGCGGCGTCCTGGCCGAGCGCCTCGAAGCGCTCCTGGCCGATGACGATCTCGCTCTCGGCGTTCACGCTCCGGGCGGCTTGACGGCCCCCGGCAGACGGGGAGCGGCCTTTCGACGGCTTGCTAGCTTCCACAGGCCAGACACGTTCCTTTCGCGGTCATGAGGTCGGACGGTCGGCAGCATGCCTTGGCGGCCCCACCGGCTCTCGACAATCGGGGATACCCGGCAAGCGCGCGGGTCACGCCCCTGCGGCGGGCGCGGCGGAAGCGGCGGGCGCGGCGGGCGCGGCG
>PLTW01000023.1 GCA_003164655.1 Actinomycetota bacterium | reverse complement strand
ACGTTGTCGCCGACGTTGTCGGCGATCACGGCCGGGTTGCGCGGGTCGTCTTCGGGGATGCCCGCCTCGACCTTGCCGACCAGGTCGGCGCCGACGTCGGCGGCCTTAGTGTAGATGCCGCCGCCGACCCGGGCGAAGACCGAGATGAGGCTGCCGCCGAAGCCCAGGCCGATCAGGGCGCGCACGGCGTGGTCGGCCCACAGGTGGCTACCGATGAAGTAGTAGACGGTGACACCGAGCAGCGCCAGGCCGACCACCAGCAGACCCGTGACCGAGCCGCCGCGAAAGGCGACCGTGAGCGCCGGGCCGAGGCCCTTCTTGGCCGCCTCGGCGGTGCGCACGTTGACGCGCACGCTCACCATCATGCCGATGAAGCCGGCGGCCGCCGACAGGCAGGCGCCCACGACAAAGCCCGCGGCCGTCTCCCAGCCCAGTCCCCAGCCCTGCTTGGCGCCGAGGGCGATGCCCAGAATGAGGAACACCACCACGCCCACCATGGCGATGGTGCGGTACTGGCGGCTGAGGTACGCCTTGGCGCCCTCCTGCACGGCGCCGGCCACCTCGCGCATCTTGTCGTCGCCGGCCGGCTGGGCCAGCAGCCAGCGAATGAGCAGCACGCCGTAGATCACGGCCACCGCGCCGCAGATCACGGCCACCAGCACCGCGTCTTTAGATACGAATGAACCCACCTCGCACGACTCCTTTCAGTCTGTCCCCCCCGGTCACCCGAGTCGTTCGCGGCGAAGGGACCCCTTCGTCCGCCGGGCGCCCCGGCGCCACGCGGCGGTTTGCGTCTACTGTACTTTTCGCGCGACCCCCCGGCGCCGTCAGCGCACGTACTTGCCGATCAGCAGATCGAGCTTGGTCTTGGTCGCCGCGGGAATGAGATCGGCCGGTGTGTTGATGGCCGACTCGACCGCGTGGCGGCACGAGCAGTCGGCCTGCCGGTCGAGGGCCGGCACGACCTGCCGGACGATCGCCTGGGCCGTCTCGACGTTGCGCCGTACGTTGGACAGCACCTGTTCGAGAGTGACGTCCTGCTCGGCTTCGTACCAGACGTCGTAGTCGGTCACGAGCGCCATGGTCGCGTAGCAGAGCTCGGCCTCGCGGGCCAGCTTGGCCTCTTGCAGGTTGGTCATGCCGATGACGTCCATGCCCCATTGCCGGTAGACCCGTGATTCGGCCCGGGTCGAAAACTGGGGGCCTTCGATGCAGACGTAGGTGCCGCCCTCGTGCACGACGGCCCCCACCGCCCTGCCGGCCGCGGCGATCGCCGCCGAGACGTGCGGACAGAACGGGTCGGCAAAGCCCATGTGCACGACCACGCCCTCGCCGAAGAAGGTGCTGGGCCGCGCCTTGGTGCGGTCAAAGAGCTGGTCGGGCACCACGATGTCGAGCGGCTTGAGCTCCGCGCGCAGGCTGCCGACCGCGCTCGCCGAGACGATCTGCTCGACCCCCAGGGCCTTCATGCCCCAGATGTTGGCGCGGTAGTTGACCTCGGAGGGCAGAATGCGATGGCCGCGGGCGTGGCGGGGCAGAAACGCGGTCGGTACCCCGCCCATGTCGCCGACGAAGTACGAGTCGCTCGGCGGGCCGAACGGCGTGTCGAGCTTGACCTCGCGCGCGTCGTCGAGCAGCTCGTAGAACCCCGACCCGCCGATGACGCCGACTTTCGCCTGCTGACTGCCTGCACTCACGAACGACCTCCGCATATGTTCCTTCTCAGAGACAGCGGCGAGTATACAAGGACAGCCCCCCGCGACGCGACAATCGCCGTCGCCGATGGTAGCCTTTTCCATAGGCGGGCCGGCGGCCCGCGGCCCAGCCGTACGCGCACGCCCCGAAAACGGAGGAGCCAGAGGTGCCCAAGAACAAGGTCGTCCCCATCGACGAGGCGATGTCGCACGTCNNAGAGCGGCATGAGCATCGCCATCGGAGGCTTCATCGGCCAGGGTGATCCGCTCACGCTCATCGACTACCTGAAGACGATGGACGTAGGCGACCTGACCGTCTACGAAAACGACGCCGGTTACCGTGACCGCGGCACCGTGGAGCTCGTCAACCAGGGCAAGGTCAAGAAGATCGTCGCCAGCCACGTCGGCACCACGCCCGACATCGCCAAGGCCATGAACGAAGGCCGGCTCGAAGTCGAGGCCACCCCGCAGGGTACCCTGGCCGAGATGCTGCGCTGCGGCGGCGCCGGCCTGGGCGGGTTTCTCACGCCGACCGGCATCGGCACCATCGCCGAAGAAGGCAAGCAGATCGTCGAGCTCAACGGCCGGCCCTTCATTCTGGTGCCGGCCGCGCGCTGCGACATTGCCCTCGTGCGCGCCCATCGCGGCGACACCTGGGGCAACCTGATCTTTCGCGGCACCTCACGCAACTTCAACGTGCCGGCCGCCATGTGCGCCGATTACGTCATCGCCGAGGTCGAGAACCTCTACACGATGGGCGAGCTCGACCCCGAGGCGATCCACACCTCCGGCATCTTCGTCGACGCCGTGGTGCGCGCCAACGTGAGCTACTGCACCGTCCGCGACGAGCCGCTCGAGGCGGCGGCAAGGAGCAAGTGACATGGGCAACGCCAAGCAGACGATAGCCCGGCGGGCGGCGCAGGAGTTAAGGGACGGCCAGATCATCAACCTGGGGATCGGGCTGCCGACCATGATCGCCAACTACGTGCCCGCCGGCATCGACGTCGTCATCCAGACCGAGAACGGCGGCATCGGGGTCGGCCCGGCGCCGGCGCCCGGCTGCGAAGACCGCGACCGGGCCAACGCCGGCAACCAGCCGATCACCCTCGTCGCCGGCGGCAGCTACTTCGACTCGGCCACTTCGTTTGCCATGATCCGCGGCGGCCACGTCGACTCGACCTTTCTGGGCACGCTGCAGGTCGACGAAGAGGGCAACATCGCCAACTGGATCGTGCCCGGCGGCCTGCTGGCCGGCATGGGCGGGGCCATGGACCTGGTCACCGGCGCCAAGATCGTCCACATCGTCACCGAGCATTGCGCCCGGGACGGCAGCTCGAAGCTCATGCAGCGCTGCACGTTCCCCCTGACCGGAGCCAACGAGGCCGACGTGATCATCACCGAGCGGGCTGTGCTGCGTCGCTTTGCCCACCGCGGCTGGGTACTCGAAGAGGTGGCCGCCGGCTACAGCCTCGCCGACATCGCCGCCTGCACCGAACTGGCCTACACCGTCGCCGACGACGTCAAGCTCGACGCCTTCGGCGCCGACGAGGCCGCCGCCGAGAAGGCGGCGCGGTCGGTCCTGGGGCTGTAGGCGGGCTCCCGTTTGTAGGCGGGCGCGCGGTTGTAGACGGACGCGCAAAGGGGGCGAGGCCGGGGCCGCAAGCGGCCCCGGCCTCGCCCCCTTTTTCGCGAGTGACTCGTTCTTACGCCAGCACGTTCTACGCCAGCACGTTCTCGACGCGCGCGACGCCCGGCACGACGTTCTTGAGGTGCCGCTCGACGCCGTGGGTGAGGGTCATCTGCGACATCGGGCAGCCCGCGCAGTGGCCCATGAGCCGTACCTGCACGACACCGTCGTCGGTGACGTCGACGAGCTCGATATCGCCGCCGTCGGCCTGCAGAGCCGGACGAATGTCGCAAAGCGCCTTCTCGACCTCTTCTTTCATGTGATTCACCTCCCCGCTGTCGTGGTGGCGACTGCCGCGTCGCCCGTCTTTGCGCCGTGCCGGCAGGTGGCCAGCGCCTCGAAATCCATGCGCTCGAGCTCGGCCGTGAGGACGTCCTCGATGCGCTGCCAGAAACTGTGGGTCCCGCAAGGTCCGGGCTCGCACGGCTGGCTGTGGCCGTCGCAGCGGTGCAGTTCGAGCGGCCCGTCGACCGCCTCGAACACGTCGCGCACCGACACCTCGGCCCGCGGCCGCGCCAGCGACACGCCGCCGCCGGCGCCTCGCGACGAGTGCAGCACGCCACCCCGCACCAGGCTCTGGATGACCTTGGCAAGGTAGCCTTCGGGCAGACCCTGGGCGGCGGCGATGTCGCGCGTCTGCACGACGGCGCCGGGCTCGCGCAAGGACAGCTCGTAGACCGCGCGGACCGCATAGTCGGCTTGTGTGGAGAGCCTCATGACAGTCATTGTGGACCAATAAGGCTTATTTGTCCAGTTGACGCCGTTGTGAGCGCCTGTGCGGCCCTCAGACCTCGTCGTAGACCCACTCGACGTTCTGGCGGTGCAGGGCGCGGTAGGTGTCGCCGACGCCGGCGCCCGCGGGCACGAACGCCGTGGCGGGCAGATCGAGGTCGCCGCGCTCGACACCGGCGCGCTTGGCGCTGCGCACGGCGTCGTAGAGACCTTCGATGTAGCGCTGGTTGGCGTCGATGATCTCCTTGCCCATGACCGGCCCGTGGGCCGGCACAATGCGCCTGGCCGGCAGCTGGGTGAGCTGGCGCAGGGTCTGCAGATACACTTTCTCGCCGTCGCGCATGGAGAGCGCGGGCAGCGGCCACTCCACCGTGTCGCCGGCGAGCAGCACCTCGGACTGCTCGACGTAGAGGATGATCGAGTCCTCCGTGTGTCCGGGGGTGTGGATGAGGTGCACCGTCGTGCTGCGGTCTTCGTAGCGCAGCCGGTCGCCGAAGCCGATCGAAGGCAGGGCCACGCCCTCGGGCGGCTTGGGCGGGACGCTCTCGGCGCCGCTGCGGCTCTGGGCGACGATCAGCCGGGGACACAGGCGATGGGCCACGATGTCGTGGCCGGCGAAGGCGGCGTTGCCGTACACGTGGTCCCAGTGATGGTGCGAGTTGACCACGATCACGCGGCGTCCGGCGGCCAGGCCGTCGAGCAGCTCGGCGACGGGCGCCATCGCCTGGGGGCTGTCGAGCGTGTCGAACACGAAGATGCGGTCGTGTCCGAGCACGACGCCGGCCGCCACCGGAAAGCCGCCGGCGACGACGCTGTGCAGCCACACGGTGTCAGTCAGCTGCTCCATGGTCTTCTCTTTCTCGGCAGGAGCCGGCCGGCCCGTGAGCGCCCCGAGCCCTGCCGCGCGCCTACACGACGACGATCTCCTCGGGGGCGCGCGTCAGACGCTCGATGCCGTCGGCGGTGACCGTCCAGGTGTTCTCTATGCCGATCGCGCCGAGGCCGGGAAACACGAACTTGGGCTCGAGGGCGAACACCATGCCCTGTTCGAGGAGCAGATCGTTGGGCGAGATGACGGGCAGCTCGTCGAGCTCGAGGCCCACGCCGTGGCCGACGAAGCGCACCTGCGCCGGACCGTAGCCCATGAACCGGTCCTCGAGCCCGTCACCCCGCGCGACCGCGAGCGCCGCCTCGTAGACGACCCGGCACGCCACGCCCGNNCGCCCGCAGCGCGCACTCGTAGGCCCGCGCAAGCTGCTCGGGCAGCCCGCCGAGCGAGAAGATCCGCGTGAAATCCGCCATGTAGCCGTCGAGCACGGGCACGAAGTCAAAGACGATGGGCTCGCCGCGGCCGATCGCCTTGAAGCTCGCGCCCTGGGCGATGGCCGGGCTCAGGCCGGTGCCGGCCAGCGGCGTGTCGAGGTACGACGGCACGGCGCCGCTCGACCCGCTGAGCAGTTGGCCGTAGAACATCTCGCCGTTGAAGGCGCGCATGCGGATCACGCCCTGATGGCCGAGCGCCCGCGCCTCGGCCTCGATCAGACCAGCGAAGGCCGCTTCGCTCAAGCCCTCGCGCAGCAGACCGGGGATGCGCCCGAACACCTCGTCGGCAAGCGCCGCCGCCGCGGCCACGCGGGCGATCTCCCACGGCGACTTGATGGCCCTCTGACGCACCAGGGCCGGCCCGATGTCGG
>PLTW01000224.1 GCA_003164655.1 Actinomycetota bacterium | reverse complement strand
GCCGTTTTAGAGACAGTGCACTAGTATGAGAAGTCGATCACCGAACCGAGCCGGACCACTCGCTCGCAGTCACAGACGGACGGCGGCGGCGGCGCCGAAGGGGCGCTCACGCACCTGTTCGCAGATCAGCGGCCGAACGTCGCCCCGTGGTTCCAGGGGCGGCTGTTCACGGCTGTGGCATCGCCGTCGCGAGGCGATCGCGGAACGTGGCGAGGTTCTCCTTGACTCGCAGGACGCCGCCGTGGCGCATGGTCAGAAGACCGCAGTCGACGGCGCCTTCAAGTCCGGTGCGCGTCTCCGCCTTGAAGAAGGCGATTTCGTCGACGTTGACCAGGATGCTTGCGGCCGCCTTGGCACCGTCTTCGGTGAGCTCAATGAACTGCATGTCGGTCCTCCAGACTCGCTGCGGGTGGGAAGAGCCGCCGCGCAGGGCAGGTCTCCCGCTACCTGCACTCTATGCCCAAGTCGCTTCGCTGGGGGATCGGCAACATGGGGGATGGGGCCTCAGCGGACACGGTTGCACGGTGGCGGCGTCTTCGGACCTCAGGACACCTCGCGACGAACCCAATGCAACGAGCGGCGGGGCCGGCCGGTGCGACTGCCAGTGCTTGAATCTCTGCGGTAGAGAGAGGGCCGTCCTTGCGGACGGCCGTCCTGCCGGCTGCCCCGGGGCACTCAAAGCGCGCTCGCGTGGCCCTGAGCTGAGCGCGGCCGCCTTGTTCGCGATTTGGCCGGTTGTCCGGCGGATTCGAAGAGGCCGAGGTATCGGTTGGTCGATCTGGTCCTTCCCCACCAGAGACGCCGAGCGTGCGGTCTGCGGGTATGCGGGCCTCTGTGGGTGGGAAGGCTGGTCACTGCGAGGGGCGCGCCCGAGCCGGGCGCGTCGGCCTTCCGCAAGGCGATATCCTTTTGACCGACGGGGTGGGCTACGACCGGCATCTACGTGAAACCTCTGGACGAGACCACCTGGTCGGACTTCGCGCGCCTGGCCGAGAAGCACAACGGTGTTTGGGGTGGCTGCTGGTGCATGGCCTTCCACCCCGAGGGTGTGGGGCGCAACACGACCGCGTCGCAGAACCGAGCCAGCAAGGAGCGTCGAGTCCGGGAAGGCCAGGCTCACGCCGCCCTCGTGTACGACGGCTCGAGCGCCGTCGGCTGGTGTCAGTTCGGGCCACCAGACGAGCTTCCGCGCATCAAGCACAAGCGAGCTTATCTCGAGGGTCTGACCGACCTTCCGGATTGGCGGATCACCTGTTTCTTTGTGGACCGGGACTACCGGCGTAAAGGAGTCGCGGCAGCCGCTCTCAAGGGCGCTCTGCGGGAGATCGCCCGACTTGGGGGAGGAACCGTGGAAAGCTACCCCGAAGACGCCGCGGGTCGATCGGTCGCGGGATCCTTTCTTCACAACGGCACGGTCTCGATGTTCGAAAGCCAAGGGTTCCGGCGGATCCGGCGCCTCGGGAAGAGCCATTGGGTGGTGACCAAGGTTGTGCCCGGACCGTCGCACGACGGGCCGTCGTGAGCGCGACTGCCGCCGAGTGCCATCGAGCGCCGCCGAGCGCCATCGAGCGCCGCCCCGTGCGGTTGCAAGGGGGTGGCACGACGTCGGTGACGGGCCCGGTTCCGCAAACGGGCGGGGTCCGCGGACAGCGCCGCCGGCCCTGATAGGGTGGCAGTGACTCCGGCAGCGACCTGCCCCGCGACCCAAGGAGAAGCCCATGCCCCGCGTGTCCCTGGACCAGCCTGCTCCCGAGTTCAGCCTGCCCGACTTCTCCGGCAGCCCGGTGAGCCTCTCGGACTACCGCGGCCGCAAGAACGTCTTGCTGGTCTTCAACCGTGGCTTTGGCTGACCGTTCTGCCGCAGGCATATGGCGCAGTTGCGCCATGATTACTCGCAGTTCGTCGATCGCGACATCGAGGTCGCGGTGGTCGGTCCTGAGGACGCTCGGGCGTTTGGCGAGTACTGGCAGAAGGAGTCCCTGCCCTTCGTCGGCCTGCCCGACGCCCAGCACAGCGTGCTGAAGCTCTACGGGCAGGAGGTGAACCTCTTCAAGCTGGGACGCATGCCGGCCCAGGTGCTCATCGACAAGGCCGGGGTGGCGCGTTTCGTGCATTACGGCCACAGCATGAGCGACATCCCCGAGAACGCAGAGGTCCTGGCGCTGGGTGATGAGATCAACTCCTCGGCAGGGTCGGGCGCAGAGGGGTAAGCAGGCAACGCCGCGCCGCCAATTTGCGAACACCTGCCTCATGATCAGCGCTGTGGGCTGTCTGATGGCGTCGAACAGGCGGTAGGGTGTCGCGGGAAAGCATGCTGTCACACCAACCGGACCCAAGGAGCACCCATGGATCGTTGGACGGCGAACCGCATCAGCGACCAGTCGGGGCGCACCTTCATCGTCACCGGCGCCAACAGCGGCCTCGGTTACGAGACCGCCCGCCAGCTCGCCGCGCACGGTGGGCGGGTGGTGTTGGCTGTCCGCAGCGGACCGAAGGGGCGCGCGGCCGTGGCCAGGCTCAAGGCCGCGCAACAGGAGGCCGCCGTCGAGTTTCGAGCATTGGACCTCGCCGACCTGGGCTCGGTACGGGCCTTCGCGGCAGGGATCGTCAACGATGGCGTCGCGGTGGACGTGCTTATCAACAACGCTGGCGTGATGTACCCGCCCCGCCGCCTCACGCGACAGGGCTTCGAGTCGCAATTCGCCACCAACCATCTGGGCCACTTCGCCTTGACCGGGCTGCTGTTCGAGACCATCCGCCGCGGCCGCGACGCTCGGGTGGTGACGGTAAGTTCGGGCGAGCATAAGGGCGGCTCGATCCACTTCGACGATCTCAGCGGGGAGCGGTCCTACTCGCCGCGCAGCTTCTACCAGCAGTCCAAGTTCGCCAACGTGCTGTTCGCTCTGGAGCTTGACCGTCGGGTGCGGGCGGCCGGGATCCCGTTACGCTCGGTGCTCGCTCACCCCGGGTATGCGAACACCAACCTGCAAAGCAGCGGTCCGATTGGCCCAATGAGACAACTGTTGAAGGTCGGCAACCGGCTCCTTGCGCAGAGCGCCGAGATGGGTGCGCTCTGCGAGCTTTACGCGGCCGTCGATCCGGCGGCGGAGGGCGGGAGGTTCTATGGTCCGGACGGTTTCGGCGAGATGCGCGGCTTTCCGACCGAGGTGCAGCCGATCGCCTCAGCGACAAACGAGGAGACGGCGCGGCGGCTGTGGGAGGTGTCAGAGGAGCTCACCGGGGTTGCCTGGACGTTCTAGGCAACGGCACGGAGAGGCGTCTCTGGTGCCGCCCGTCGGGGGGCGTCGACTGGAGATTGCCGGCGAGGCTGTACCAGGCGTGACCGGACTGGCTGGAGAGGCGGCTGTCGGTGCCGCTACTTCACCTTGAACTTCAGCCACCTGGTCTGAGCGGCCTCATGGGTGGCCGTCTCGGTGATCGTCGCCCCGACGCGGTAGGTGCCCGCCTTGGCAGGCCTGTAGGTCGCACCGAAGGTGCCTCTGACACCGATCGGGCAGGCCAGGCTCTTGACCTTGCGCCACCTGCCGCCTTGCTTGCGCTGCACCGTGAGGGTGACCTTGCCGCCGGCGAGGCTTGCGGGCGTCACCGTGCCCTTGGCCGTGAGGCGTTTGCCGTGCGTCAGGGCGCCACGGATGAGGCCGCTCAGCTTGAGCGTGAGTTTCGGGACCAGCGGCGCTCTGGTCACCGTGACGCTGTAGCTCTGGCTGGTGCTGCCGTCGGCGGCGGTGACCACGACGTCGATGACGTTGTCGCCCACGACCAGGAAGTAGGGGAAGACGATCGCCTCGCCGCCGGCCTGCAGGGCGCAGGTGGCGTTCCCGTCGCGGGGCGTCGCTGCGACGGTGACGCTCGTCACCCTGTTGGGCACGTCGTCGCCGTAGGCGAGGGTGTCGGGGGCAAAGCTCGGGCTCAGCTCGCCGGCTGAGACCGTGAGCTCCTTGAGGGCGTCGTCGTTGGCAAGCCTTCCTACCGTGACGCTGTAGGTCTGGCTGGTGGTGCCGTCCTGGGCGGTGACCACGACGTCGATGACGGTAGCACCCTCATAAGCCAGGGCGATCGGGTTTGTGTCCCTCTGGCCGCCGACCTCAAGAGCGCAGGTGGCGTCGGCGTCGTTGGGGGTCGCCGTGACCGTGATGTCGGTCAGCTTGCGGGCCACGGCGTCGCTGTACTGCAGGTTTTCGGGACTGAAGCCCGGGCTCAGCTCGCCGTCTGAGACCACGAGGCTCTTCAGGGTGTCGTCGCTGGACTGCCGGGTCACGGTGACGCTGTAGGTCCGGCTGGTGGTGCCGTCGGGGGCGGTGACCACGAGGTCGATGACGTTCTCACCCTCGCTCAGGGGAAACTGGGGGTACAGACCGGGGACCGGCTGGCCCGCCACCCGGAACAGGTAGGAGGCGTCAGTGTCGTTGGTCGTCGGCACGAGGGTGATGGTGGTCACGTCGTTGGCGACCTCGTCGCTATAGGCGAGGGTGTCGGGACTGAAGCCCGGGCTCAGCGTGCCGGCCGAGACCGTGAGCTCCTTCAGGGCGTCGTCGCTGGACTTGGCGCGGGTCACGGTGACGACGTAGGTCTGGCTCGTGCTGCCGTCCGCGGCGGTGACCACGACGTCGATGACGTTGTCGCCTGCATCGAGGGCGATCGGGTTCGAGACCGGGTTGCCGGCCACCCTGAGTGCGTAGGTGGCGCTGCTGTCGGTGGTCTGCGGCGTGACGGTGATGCTCTTTACGGCGTTGGCCACGCTGTCTGCGTAGCTCAGGGTGGCCGGCGTGAAGCTCGGGCTCAGGGTGCCCGCCGAGACCGTCAGTCCTTTGAGGGTGTCGTCGCTGCTTGACAGGACGTCTATGTAGGCGGCGCCGGCCTCGCTCTGACCGCCGACACTCTTGTCGGGAGCGCTGATCAGGGTCGTCTTGCCGGAGAGCGCCACCGCGTCGCCGATCCCGGCGCCGGACCCGTCGGGGGGACTCAGCTCGGCCTGCTGGCTCCAGCTCGACCCCGAGCGCGCGTAGACATAGACGGCGCCTATCACGCCGTTGACGGTCTTGTCGGGGGCGCCGACCAGCGCTGTGTCGCCGTCGAGCGCCACCGTGTAGCCAAAGGCGTCGGAGATCGCCGGGTCGGGGTCCTTCAGCTCGGCCTGCTGACTCCAGCTCGTTCCCGCGCCGTCGTAGACAAAGACGGCGCCGGCGGCGCCCATCCCGTTGATGGGCTCGCCGGGTCCGCCGATCAGCGCCGTGTCGCCCTCGAGCGCCACCGCCCAGCCAAACCAATCGTCGCCCGCCTCGCCCGGGTCGCTCAGCTCGGCCGGCCCAGACCAGCTCGTTTCCGAACGGCTGTAGACGTAGGCGGCGCCCTCCCGAACCACACCGTCGACCTGCACGCCGGGGACGCCGACCAGCGCCGTGTCGGAGGAGAGCGCCACGTGAGACTCCGAGCCTCCATTGTTCGCGATCGCCTCAACGCCGGGCAGCTCAGTCTGCTCGGACCAGCTGGCCCCCGAGCCGCTGTAGATATAGGCGGCGCCGGCGTAGTAGGAGTAGGCCTGCTTGGTGCCGACGTACCTGCCGCGAAGGCCGATCAGCGCCGTGTCGCCGTCGAGCGCCAGCGAGTCGCCGAAGCCGGGAGTGAAGAACGGATCGGGATCGCTCAGCTCGGCCCGCTCGGTCCAGCTCGACCCCGAGCGCGTGAAGACGTAGACGACGCCGGCCAGGGTCTGGCCGCCGACGGTCATCTCGGGGGCGCCGACCAGCGCCGTGTCGCCGTCGGCCGACAGTGCCACCGAGAGGCCGATCTCGTCGCCGGACGTTTCGTCGGAGGCCCTCAGCGCGGCCTGCTTGGTCCAGCTCGACCCCGAGCGGGTGTAGACGTAGACGACGCCGGCGTCGCTCTGACCGTTGACGCTCGTGAAGGGGGCGCCGACCAGCGCCGTGTCGCCCTCGAGCGCCACCGCCCAGCCGAACGCGTCGCCGGTCGCCGCGCCGGGGTCACTCAGCTCGACCTGCTGAATCGCCTGCTGTGCCAGGGGACCGGCCGCTGCCTGAGCCGGCGGCAGTGCCGAGGCCGCGGCGGCGATGCCGGGAAAGGCGAACGCCAGAGCGGCGAGCAGGACGCCCATCATGAAGCCCAAGCGGCACATGGCATACCCCCCGGATCGGACGCAGGCCACCAAGCGCCACCATGCTAGTGCACTGTCTCTAAAACGG
>PLTW01000213.1 GCA_003164655.1 Actinomycetota bacterium | reverse complement strand
GGAGCCCCTGGAGCCACTCCCCTAGTGATGGCCCCTGCGGGCGGCCACGCCTCGAGCAGGCTCGGCGTGGCCCCCGAGTCAGTCGCTCAACCCGAGCAGAGCGGCGGCGCGGGGCGGCTTGCGACGCTAAAGTATATCTGTAAAATGTATGTAATCTGTTTACGCGACAATCCGGAAGGAACCCCAGCTTGGCAGAGACATCCGTCGCCCGTGCGGCTCTGCGCGACCGCTGTGTCGCGAGCCTTCGGCACCTCTCACGAGCTTTGCACGAGGACGACGAGGAGTGGCTGTCTCTCGACCTGACGATGAGTCAGCTCAAGGCGATGATGACTCTCGGTCTCAAGGGCCGTCTGGCGATCGGAGACCTCGGGCGCAGGATCGGCATCAGTGAGCCGGCGGCCAGCCTGCTCGTCGACCAGCTCGAGGTCAGGGGGCTCGTGTGCTGCGAACGTGACCCCGCCGATCGACGGCGCACCCTCGTGATCCCCGTGGCCGAGGCGCAGGAGCGCTTCGCGCGGCTGCAACACGGGCGCATCGACCGCGTATTCGCACTGCTCGAGCGTCTCGCCGACGAGGACCTCGAGGCATTGGTGCGCGGCATCGGTGCACTTGAGGACGTCGCTCTCCGTACGCAGGTGCCGATGGCCGAAGGCGTGCGACCATGAGCACGCGGGGCGACGGCGCCGTCGCTGCGGCGGCCGCGCACCAGGCCCAGGCCGATGCCGCGAAGAGCCGCAAGTCCTGGGGCGAGACGCTCAGCCGGCGGCGCATCGTGCTGGTGCTTATCAGCGTCATGCTCGGCATGCTGCTGTCGGCTCTCGACCAGACGATCGTGGGCACGGCCCTGCCGAAGATCGTCCAGACGTTCCCCAATGGCGTCGAGCACTACGTCTGGGTGACCACCGGCTACCTGCTCGCCGCGGCCGCCTCGATGCCGATCTGGGGCAAGCTCTCGGACGCCTACGGTCGCAAGCCGTTCTACGCCGCCGGGATGATCATCTTCGTCATCGGCTCGGCACTGAGCGGTCAGGCCCACACGATGACCGAACTGATCGTCTTCCGGGCCTTCCAGGGCCTTGGCGCCGGGGCCATGATGCCGATCTCGCAGGCCATCATCGGGGACGTCTTCCCACCGGCCCAGCGCGCCAAGTTCATGGGCGTGTTGATGAGCGTCTTCGGCTTCGCCATGATCCTCGGGCCCCTGCTCGGCGGCTGGATCACCGACAACTTCAGCTGGCGCTGGGTCTTCTACGTCAACCTCCCGGTCGGTATCGTGGCGATCGCCTTCTGTCTGTGGGCACTTCCCGCCCACGTCGCCACGCACAAGCATCGGCTCGACTACGCAGGCTCTGCGCTCCTCGTGGCGGCGGCCGTGCCGCTCCTGCTCGGCTTCAGCTGGGCGGGCGTCACCTACCCGTGGCTGTCGTGGCCGGTGATCGGCGCCTGGATCTTCTCGGCCGCCGCCTGGGTCGCGTTCTTCCGGTGGGAGATGCGCGCATCCGAACCGGTCATCAACCCACGGCTGTTCGCCGACCGCGTCTTCTCGATCTCCGCGGCGGCGAGCGCCTTGCAGAACGCCGCCATGTTCGGAGCGATCATGTTCGTGCCGCTCTTCGTGCAGATCGTGCAGGGGCACTCGGCGACGAACTCGGGTGTCGTCCTCATGCCGATGATGTTCGCAGCCATCGCGGCGAGCATCGGCGCGGGGCAGTTCATGGCCCGCACCGGACGCTACAAGTGGCTCGTCGTGGCCGGCTTCGCCGCCGCGGCGCTCGGCGCCTACATGCTCAGCCGCATGACCATGGACTCCGGGCGCTCGGCGCTCTGGCTTGACACCGCCATTATGGGCCTCGGCCTCGGCGTGGCCATGAGCGCCTTCACGACGATCGTGCAGAACCAGTATCCGGTGCACCGCCTCGGCGAGGTCTCGGCGAGCCTTCAGTTCTTCCGCTTGATCGGAAGCACGGTCGGTCTCGCCGTGTTCGGGTCGGTGCTGAACAACCGGTTCACCGCCAACCTGACGCGCAACGTGCCTTCGCCGGTCGTGCATGGACTAAAAGCCGCGGGGCTCGACAACGCGAACGCTCTGGGTTCGTCTCAGGCGCAACAGGCGATCGCCAGGATCGTCACGAGCACGGCTCAGGCGTTGGGCCGGCCGCTGACCGCGCTGGCTGCGCTCGTCGAGCACGGGCTGCGCCTGAGTCTTGAGCAGGCCATCAGCACTCTGTTCGTGGTCTCGACCGTCATCGGCCTTGTCGGGCTGGCCGTGGTGATCTTCCTGCCCGAGGTGCCGCTGCGCACGAGCTACGGCGTCGAAGAGTTGCAGGACAGGGCAGACGAGGGCCTCGACGTCGGCATCGTCTTGGACGCATCTGACACGAAGCCGGCCACGGGAGCCGAGTAGCCGGACGCGCCAGGTGGTGCCCCTGCTCCAGTGATGCGCCGCGCAGCCGGTGGTGCCTGCTTGCTTCTCACGAGATTCCTGGCGTCCGGATGGGCGCTCCTGTCCGATGCCGGGGCCAGCCCCGCGACCAGCTCCGCAGCTCCTCTCGCATCGCCGGGCTGGCGCGAATATGCGGCGAGTCGCCGCGGTGGCATTGGGCGTTGCGAACGATGCTAGAGGAGGCACGTGCAGGAAGCGCACGGAATCACCCGAGGTCGCGGCCAAGGGCTCGAGTCAAGGCGCGAGGAGCTTGCCCGTGTACAGACATCAGGGGTTCCTGACGATCCTCAACGAGCCGCCGCCCGGCTAGACGCAATCGTGCTGCACGATCCAAGGTTCCGCCGAAGCTCGGTGTTGGGCGAGATGCTGTGCCGCGTTCATTCATGACTATGCGTCTCGTCCGGCATTGCGTGGGCAATCAACCGCAGCGTGCCCACGCTCGAGCGGCCCTTTGGGCCACTCAGTTCAGACGCAGGACGACCACCTGCAGGTCGTCGCGCAGTCTTCCGGCAAACTCGAGAGCGGCGTCGCGTACGCCTTCAGCGACCTCCTGAGCCCGGCGGCCGCGCAAGCCGTCGACCGTGGCTAGAAGGCGATCCTCGCCGAGCAGTTCGCCCTGCCGGCGGGCCTCGGTGACGCCGTCGGTGTAGAGCACCAGATAGTCATCGAGTGTCAACATGGCGTGGGCGCTTGCGTAGGGGCGCTCGAAGCAGCCCAATGGCGGGCCAAACTCCACGCCGAGCAGGCGAGAGGAGAAGGCGCCGAGGTGGACGGGCGCGGGATGGCCGGCGCTGGCGCAGGTGAGATGCCCGGTGTGAGGATCGAGCACCGCCAGAAACGCGGTCACATGCGGCTCATCGGGATCGAACCTCAGCAGCAGTTCGTTGGTCTTGCCCAGGATGAAGGCCGGTGAAGGGTCGACAGCAGCCAGCGCGCGCACGGTGCTGCGCACGGTCTCAGTCATGCCCGCGGCGCGCACGCCCTTGCCGGCCACGTCGCCGATCAGTACGACCACGTGCCTGTCGTCGATGACGAACACGTCGCTGAAGTCGCCGCCTACGAGCTCGGGCTCGGAGGCCGTCTCGGCGATCACGCCGAGCTCGAGGCCGGCGACTTCGGGGAGCTCGTGGAGAAAGTTGTCCTGGAGCGTCTGGGCGATGCGCTGCTGCTCCTGGTACATGCGGGCGTTGTCCAGGGCCGACGAGATCGTTACGGCCAACTTGCCGGCGAAGTCGACCGTCTGCGGTTCGAACCTCACCGCGGCCCGGTGGTGGTTGAAGAAGATGACGCCCAGAACCTCGTCTCGGGCGATCAACGGGATGCACAGCACGGAGCGCACGCCAAAGCGACGCTGCACATCGGGGATACAGCGCGGATCGGTCTCGCAGTCGTCGATGGCCACAGGCAGCCTGGTCGAGACCGCAGCGATCATGAACGGCGCCTCGTCACTGCTGACGCTTTCATGGATGACGCCCGGCACCTCGGGATGGCCGTACTCCGCGACCCAGTCGTCGCCGTGCTTGAGAGCGACCATGGCGCTGTCTGAACCGACCACACCGACGGCGTGGGCCACGACGCGTTGCATGATCTCTTCGACCTTGAGGGTCGAGTGGATCAGCCTGTTGATCTCGTTGAGAGCCGTGCTGAAGCGCTCGCGCCGGGCAAGCTCGTCGTGCAGCCGCGCGTTTTCGAGCGCGACGGCAGCGTGTGCGCCGATGTCTTCGATGAGGCCGATCTCGCGAACGCTGAACTCACGCCGCTCGCCCGGGTCGTCGGTTGAGACCAGACCGACGAAGCGCTCTCCGACGTAGAGCGGCACGTTGAGCGACAGATGCGAGGTGACCCTGTCGCCCACACCGCGATGCCCCGGCTCGAGGGCGTCGTAGTCGATGAGCGTGCTCTTTCGCCCGTCGATCGCCCGCCTGGCGGGCTCGGAGAGCTCGTCGAGGGCAACCAGCAATCCCAGGGGGACGGCCGGCTCTCCACGAGCCGCCGCCACCTTCAGGTTACCCTCGCGCTCCTGCCACAGACTGATTGTCACCCGTGTGTGGCCGCCCGTGTACAGGATGATCCTGGCCAGCTTGTCGAGGACCTCGATCGAGGCCAGCGACTCGGTGAGCGATGTGACCGCCTCAGACAGCAGCACAGCTTTCTCCAGCTCTTGCTCTAGCCGCCCCTGAGCCATCTTCAGCTCGTCGGCTTGGGCCTCGGACTCTTCGAGCAGGCGCTGGCGCTCCTGCTCTGCCCGATGGCGTGCAGTGATGTCGTTGAAGAGGATGCCGACCTGTCGGCTCTCTGGTCCGCCGACACGAAAGGCGGAGACGTCGTAGAAGCGTCCCAAAGCCCCAGCCGGAGCCATGAAGCGCGCCGGATGGCCGGTGAGGGCGACCTTGCCATAGAAGTCGAACCAGTGCTGTTCGTGATCGGGAGCAAGCTCACGCATCAGTTTGCCCTGAGCGTCGTGCAGACCGGTGCGCTCTTCAAAGACCTGGTTGATCTCGAGGAAGCGGTAGTCGACCGGCTTGCCATCGGCATTGAAGACCATCTCGACGACACAGAAGCCCTCGATCAAGGTGTTGAACAGGTTGCGGTAGCGCTCCTCGGCTCGCTGCGCCGCTTGCTCGCTTGCGCGCAGCGCCTCCTCGGCGCGCTTGCGTTCGCTGATATCCCGAATGATGCTGACGAGCGTCCGGCGGCCGCCGACCGTCGCGCCACGCGAGCTCACCTCGACCGCGAAGACGCTGTCGTCCTTGCGACGATGGAGGCTCTCGAAGAGGATGCCCCGCTCGTCGGCCTCCGTCATCTGGGACGCGATCTCGGCCTGGGCCTGGCCTGCCCGCAGGTCTGCGATGGTCAGTTCCAGGAGTTCGTCGTGGGTGTAACCGTAGGCGCGCTCGGCCGCCTCGTTGGCCTCGATGATGAGGCCGCCGCGGTCCATGAAGAGAATGATGTCGCGGCTGTTGGTCGCCAGCAGCTCGAAGCGACCGCGCGCCTCCTCGGCCCGCTCGCGCGCGGTGACGTCACGCACCGCCGCGATGCGGACTAGCCGTCCCCGGAAGCTGAACACGCGACCCGTCACCTCGGCGGGGAAGGTGGTGCCATCCTTACGCCGGTGGATGCGGAGCGGCACGTTTGTGGTCGCTCCGACTACCGCTGACCGGGTCGCCCTGCGGCTGAGCTCGGGTTCTGCCGAGAGATCCAGGTCTGTCAGGCCGAGCAGCTCGTCTGTGGTGTAGCCGTACATGGCCTGCGCCGCCACGTTAGTCTCGAGCAC
The DNA here is from genome assembly GCA_003164655.1 of Actinomycetota bacterium. GTDB lineage: Bacteria > Actinomycetota > Thermoleophilia > UBA2241 > UBA2241 > Bog-752. The sequence continues at coordinate 785 of PLTW01000213.1, read as the reverse complement.
GCGCCCGCTCTCCTGGTCGATGAAAAGGATCGCGTCGGATTCGCTCTGGAACAGCTCCCGGTAGCGCTCCTCGCTGTCGCGCAGCGCGACAAGCAACTCCTCGCCTTGGAGCTCGTTGCGTTTGCGCTCGTTGATCTCACGGTAGTAGGCGCTGACGCCCACCGACGTCGGATAGATCCGTATCTCGAGCCAGTCGCCAGTAACCACGGCGCGGTGCTCGAAGACGGATGGCATGCCGAGCTCCATCGCCTGGCGGTAGTGGGCTTCAAGCGGACTGCCCTGGAGCTGCGGGAAGAGGTCCCAGATCACGCGGCCCAGCAGCTCGTCGCGAGACGTCCGCGTGAAGCGCAGCATCGCCTCGTTGACGTGCACGTAGCGGTACTCCCAGTCCAGGGCGACGAAGGCCTCGTCGATCTCTTCGAGCACGGCGCGGACACGGACGTCGTGCCGGCCGACGTCGTCGCCGAAGTGCGATCCGACGAGACCGTTGCCCAGCGAGGGCGGCTCGCAACTCGCCCCAGCCCGTCGTGCCATGCGCACCTCAAGGCCGCCGTCCAGGCGCAGCTCGAGGGAGTCCATGAGGGAAGCGATGATGAACAGCCCACGGCCGTGGTCCGAAGTGGGGTCCGGTGCGAGTCCAGGGTCGAAGCTCGCCACGTCGAAGCCCCGGCCGTGGTCTTTGACCGTGGCAATCAGCTTCGTGTGAGCGAAGTGCAAGGCGATCTCGATGTCGTCGGGTGAGCCGCCGTGGCGGATGGCGTTCGTGCAGGCTTCCTCGACGCAGA
>PLTW01000156.1 GCA_003164655.1 Actinomycetota bacterium | reverse complement strand
ATGATGAGGGTGCCGAAGCGGCCAGCGCAGCCGGCATCGGTGATCGCCATGCGGTGCAGCCCGAAGCTGGCGATCCCCGCGATGACGGCCGCGCTCCGGTGCGACCAGCGACAGACGAGGGTCTCCGGGTCGTAGGTGTGCGTAGCCGGGATGGCGGCAGCGCACACGCCGCACGCGGCGAGGGCGTCGATCAGGCGATCGGTGATGCGGCCGATGAGCGCGTTGGTCTCCAGATAGGCGATCGGCCACTCGCGGGCGACCTTGCTTCGCTCCCGTGCGTTGGCCTGCACCACCGCGGCGCCGAACGGCAGAAAGAACGAGACTACCGCGCGTGCACCGGGCAGCACGTCATCCGGCATGTAGTGGGTCGGCTCGGCGATGCGCTTGAGGTCTGCGAATCGCGGATCGACGGCAGAGGCGAAGCCCACGATCGGAGTCCGGTACGGGGTGGCTCCTCGCGCCTCGGCGACCTCGCACCGCACGATATCTGTCATGAGCTCGGTCAGATCCATGCATCCTCCGCGGTCCTCGCCGCCGCGCGGGCGCCTCTGCACATCAAGCTACCACACGTGGGCTGCCGACACGCCCACGCCGCCCCGGTCCCATGGGCCGGCATCAACCCCAAGGTCGTCTCCGAACGCTTCGGGCACGCCACCGTCTCGATCACGCTCGCTACCTACTCCCACGCCATCCCGGCGATGCAGGAGGAGGAGGAGGAGGAGGAGGAGGACGAGGCGCTGATCGCGGGGCTGGTGTTCGCGAGGAAGCGGCATGCGTGTCTCACGGCCAAATTCGCTGCGACGGCATCAGCGCGACGACGCGAGGCGGCATAATGGGCATGTCGTTCAAGGCGGGGGACACCGACCCTGCACCACAGACTGCGAGGCACGCCCATGTTCATCGATCTCCTGCGCTCCCGAAGAAGCATCCGCGCGTTCAGCGGCCGGCCCGTCGAGCAGGAGAAGCTCGACCTACTGATCGAGGCCACGCTGCGCGCGCCGGCCCAGCAAGGCAAGCCTCCCTGGGAGTTCGTCGTCGTCCGAGACAGGGAGACGATCACGCAACTCTCGCTGGCGAAGGCCAGTGGCTCCGCGTTCCTGAAGGAGGCGGCGCTGGTAGTCGTCGTCTGTGCGCACCCGCAGGTCTCGGACGTCTGGGTCGAGTACGCCTCAATCGCCACACTCCTCTTGCATCTGGAGGCGCACGACCTCGGCCTGGGCAGCTGCTGGGTACAGGTACGTCTCCGCGAGCACGACAAGCAGCGTAGCGCCGAACAGTACATTGCCGAGATCATCGGGCTGGACCGCGCCACGGCCGTCGAGGCGATGGTCGCCATCGGCTACCCCGCCGAGACGAAAGCGGGTCGCCCCACCTCGTCTCTGCCCTACGACAAGGTGAGATTCGAGACCCACGGCCGCGGGTGAGGCGCTCATGGCCGCTGAACGAGTGAGCCACGGCATCCCCGTGCCGCTCCGTGCTCAGCCGTGCCCTAGCATGACGGTAGTATGACGGTGCGTCTCGTCGGCAAAATACGGGCAGTTCTGCCGATTCGCAAGTTTCGTGCGTGAACCGCACAACAGGAAATCGCCCTGAACAGGGCTTTCTGGTGCCCCCGGCTGGAATCGAACCAGCGATTCCGTCAAGGCTTCCGGAGCAGTCGGGCGCAGTCGGCGGATATCGGCCGTTTGCGGGGACAAAGCCGAGGTGCGGTCGGCAGTGGTCGGCCCCCCTCGGTACGATCGCGAGACCGACGAGCGCCGCCGCGAGACCAAGTCGGGCTTTGCCACCCAGAAGGAATGCCAGGCGACCATGAACAAGCTGCCGGTGGCGGTCGATCAACAGACCTACACCGCGCCGACCAAGGCGACTGTGAAGAAGTACCTCACCAAGGAGTGGCTGCCCGCTGTGAAGGCCACGATCCGGCCCTCGACCTACAACTCCTACGTGCAGCACGTCGACTGCCACATCGTGCCGCACATTGGCTCCGTGAAGCTGCAGAAGCTCTCGAGCAGCCAGATCAATGCCCTCTACGCAAAGCTCGCCGAGACAGGCAAGCAGGATGGCAAGGCGGGCCTCTCGTCCCAGACCATCCACCACGTCCACGCCTGCCTGCACAAGGCTTGCAAGGACGCCGTGCGCTGGGGGCAGCTCTCACGCAACCCGCTGGACGCAGCCGACCCGCCGCGCGCCAAAGGCGACGGCTCGCGCGAGATGAAGACCTGGACCAAGGAACAGCTGAAAGCGTTCCTGGATGCCGTCAAGGACGAGCGCCTCTCCCCCCTCTGGCACACCATCGCCATGACCGGCATGCGCCGCGGCGAGGCACTTGGCCTACGCTGGATCGACGTCGACCTCGAGGCCGGCAGGCTCTCGATCAGGCGCGCCCTCATTCCCATCAACCGCGACGTCGTAGTCAGCGAGCCAAAGACCGCCAAAGGCCGCCGGGTCAACGCCATTGATCCAGGCACCGTCGAGGTACTCAAGGCACAGGCCGCTCGGCAGCTCGATCAGCAGCACAAGTGGGATCGGGCCTGGATCGAGACCGGGCTCGTGTTCACCGCCGAGAATGGCGCCGCGCTCGACCCCGAGTCGGTCTCGCGTTACTGGCGCCAGGCAGTGAAGAAGACCATGGTGCCCACGATCCGCCTACACGACCTGCGCCACACCCATGCCACTCTGGCCCTTCAGGCCGGCGTCCACCCCAAGGTAGTCTCGGAGCGCCTGGGGCATGCGACGGTCTCGATCACGCTCGACACCTACTCGCACGCCATTCCGGCGATGCAGGAAGAGGCGGCGGCGCTTATCGCGGGGCTGGTGTTCGCGAGGAGCTGAGGCAGGTGACCGCTCAGCCCGGCCGCCAGTCCCTCACGACTTCTTAGAGTTTGGCGGGCGCGCGGATACACGAGCCGTGCGAGAACGGTGAGGACACGCGATCAAGTGGCGGCGCGTTCACTGACCGGTCGGCGCCGCTGGCTTGGACTCTGCAGGGCCGGGGGCACGTAGGCCTGGTCGAGCGTGCCGACGTCAGTGCCGGGCGGCACGATCTCGTCGATCCGGTCGAGGATCTCATCGGTTAGCGTGACGTCGAATCCGACGAGGAGATCGTCGAGGTGCTCCATCGTGCGCGGCCCGAGGAGCGCGCTGGTCACTCCCGGGTGAGCTATGGCGAACGCCATCGCGAGGTGCGTCATAGGCAAGCCTGCCTCTTCGGCAAGCGGCACGAGCTGCTCGACGGCATCGAGCCGGCGCCCGTCGCTCAAGGCCTTGAGGAGAGGGGTGCGGCGCAGGTCGTTCTGCCGGCCCTTGCGGACGCGGCCGGTGAGCATGCCCTGCGCGAGCGGGCCCCACACGAGCGTGCCCATCCCATAGCGCTGCGCGATCGGCAGGACTTCGCGCTCGATGCCGCGGTTGAGCAGCGAGTAGGGCGGCTGCTCGGTGCGGAACCGTTCCAGGCCGCGCCGCTCGGCCAGCCACTGGGCTTCGACGATGTCAGAGACGGGCATCGCGGACGACCCGATCGCACGGACCTTTCCGCTGTGGATCAGGTCCGAAAGCGCGGAGAGCGTCTCCTCGATGTCGGTGGTGGAGTCCGGTCGGTGGATCTGGTAGAGGTCGATGTAGTCGGTCTGCAGGCGGCGCAGCGAGTCCTCGACCGCGGTCATGATCCAGCGCCGCGAGGTGCCCTGCTGATTGGGATCGTCGCCCATCGGACGACCGAACTTGGTCGCCAGGACGACGCTGTCGCGACGCCCTTTGAGCGCCTTGCCCACGACCTCTTCGGAATCGCCGTAGGAGTCGGCTGTGTCGATGAAGTTGATCCCCGCGTCGAGCGCCCTGTGGATGATGCGGGCCGAGTCGTCGTGGTCGGGGTTACCGATCGATGTGGCGAACATCAATGCGCCCAGCGCGTAGGGGCTGACCTTGATGCCGGTCCGGCCGAGGGTGCGGTACTGCATGCGGTCTCTCCCTTTGGTGGTCGAGGTGGACAGACGTCCTGATGGAGGACACCTGCGGCTTCTCGATTCCTAGCGCCTCCGGCTCGTCGCCACAGCGACGGCGCCGAACGCGACCGTGAGCACGAGCATGGCGATGACGAAGAGCGCTACGTGATGCACTCTGAAGGCGCGCGCAGCGGCGTAGACAAGCAGACCGTAGAGCGCCGTCACGGCCCACCCCTGCCAAGAGACCGGCCGGAAGTTCCAACCGTTGCGCCGGCGACCAAACCAAGCCGGACTGATGGCTTCCTCGATTCTCAGGAATCTCGGGCAAAGAGCGGCAGCACTGAGCGCGGGGGCTTCCGCCAGCTCACTACTTCCCGCGCGAAGGCTTCGCCTTGGCCAGGTTGCGTTCCACGCATGCGCGGACGAGATCTGTCAGCGCACTCTCGTCGACCGCATCGCCCTCGTAGAGGTCGATGATCCGCGTCTTGTTGCCATCCGTGACGGCGCTCAAGATCTTCTGCGGGTCGGGGAGGCTCAGGCCCGCGGGGAAACTCAGTCTGACCCTTTCTTTCAGGATGTTGGCGACGCAGACCACCCCGCCGTGCTCAAAGACAGGCGCACCCATCGGGTTACTGGGCCGCTTCCACTTCACTTCCTCGATGATCTCGGGGTCGGCGTCGTGGATGATCCTCCGGAGCTCCGCCAAGCTCGCCCCGCGCCAGTCTGGGGTCTTTGCGATGAGCTCGTCGATTTCTTCGCCTGGGTTCGGCATTCGTCCTCCGGATCAGGGTATCACCGTCCAGGCAAGATCCGACGCGCCACAAAGGGACGGAGTCATCCTGCCTTGTCTGCCCGTGCGACGTCCGCGCCAAATCTTGGCTCGACCCGCGTCTCGGCGTTGATCGCGGGGCTGGTGTTCGCCGGCAAGTAGGCCTTCTGCGGCAGTGTCCCGGGCGCTCCTTGCAACAGATCGAGAGGTCCCGAGAACGCAATCTGAGTCGGGTCCGCGCTCGAGCTGGCGTTCACGCCGCCCGAGCATAGGTGGCCAGGATCGCGCCCGTGCTCGTGACCTGGCTGTCAGCGAGCCGCAGCGCCCTCAGCAGGCCATCCTCGCCGAAGAGGCGCTTGCCGCCGCCAACGATGACCGGGTCGATCACCAGCCTGAGCTCGTCGACCAAGTCGTGCTCGATCAGCGTGTGCACCAGCTCCGTGCTGCCGATCACGTGCAGGTCGCCGCCATCCTCTCGCTTCAACGCCCCTACGGCCTGGACGGCATCGCCCGCAAGAAGCGTCGAGTTGCGCCAGTCCAGGGGAGCGCTCAGCGTCCGTGAGGCTACGAACTTGGGCTTGCTGTTGAGCGGTTCCGCCACAACCTGTTGCTCCGCGGGGGCCTTCGGCCAGTAGGATGCGAAGATCTCATAGGTGCGGCGGCCGAGCAGGAAGCCGCCCGCCTGGACGATGTTCTGCAGCACCCAGCGCTGCGCGAGCTCATCATCCGCGTTGCGGATGTGCCAGCCGCCATGGGCGAAGCCGCCGCTCGTATCCTCGTCGGCGGCGCCCGGCGCCTGCGCGACTCCGTCGAGGGTCATGAACTCATTGACGATGACCTTGCGCATCTCGGCTGCCTCCAGGCAGTTGTTCCGTCTGTCCAGCCCGGTTTGGACGGGGCGCCCCCACGCCAAACCGTTCGGGGCAAGCGAAACCACAACCGCGCCCCGGCATTCGCGAACGCAGTCGGTCTGGCATCGATCCCGGTAGCCACCTGCTCGTACGCGGTCCCGGCCATGCGGTAAGAGGAGGCGCTCATCGCGGGGCTGGTGTTCCCCGGGTAGTGCGGAGTCACCCGCGCCTGTGCCGCAGCGGCAGGGTCACCAGGGAAGGCGACGACCCGCCGGCAAGGAATCGCACGCCCAGCACTAGCGGTTGCGCACGCCCGCCACGTGGGAACCTCTCGCTGGTGACCCTCGAACCAGAGGAGTCCGTAATGAACAAGGGCGTGAGCACTGGGCTATCTCCCGTTGACGCTAGCGGTGTCATAGGCGCCGGTCGGCCCAGAGAAGGAGCAGGCGTAGACGCCCAAGGGACACAGCGGGCTCACGAGGCGCTGGTCGACCGGTTCGCAGCTGCCGGCTGCATCGCGCCGCAAGCCGAAGCGGCCGAGCTCGTTGCTCGTGCGGCCGGCGACGACCGACTCCTCGCCGCGCTTGCCCGACGGCGCCTCATCGGCGAGCCCCTCGCCTGGATCACCGGCAGCGTCTCCTTCTGCGGCCTGAAGATCGGCATCGACTCCGGCGTCTACGTGCCTCGCCCCCAGAGCGAGGCGCTTGCCCGTCGCGCCGTCGGTCGTCTGCCGGCAAACGGCGTCGCGATCGACCTCTGCACCGGCAGCGGAGCGATCGCCAGGGTGCTGAGCGTGGCCCGCCCAGGAGCGCGTGTCGTGGCGTCCGAGCTCGATGAGCGAGCCGTCGCCTGTGCGGCGGCCAACGGCGTCGAGGTCCTATCGCGGCGATCTCTTCGCGCCGCTGCCGGGCACGCTGCAGGGCCGCGTCGACGTCGTCGTCGGCGTCGTGCCCTACGTGCCCACGCCCGAGATGGCGTTCCTGCAGCGCGACACCCTGGTCTTCGAGTCGCCGCTGTCCTACGACGGCGGCCGTGACGGCAGCGAGATCCTGCAGCGCGTGCTCGCCGACGCCCCTCGCTTCCTGCGCCGCGGTGGCAGGCTTCTGCTCGAGCTCGGCGACGACCAGGCCAGGGCACTGGCTGGCGACCTTACGCGCCTTGGCTACACCGACCTTGAGGTCTTCGTGAATGAAGAAGGCGACGTCCGCGGCGTCGGGGCGACGCGCGCGAAGTAGCCTGCGGCCTTCGGACCTACTCCCTGCAGGAGGAGGCGGCGGCGCTGATCGCGGGGCTGGTGTCTGCCGATGGCAGGGTAACATGATGATGTTGGAGCCCCAGCGCTGGGCGCGGACTGTAAGCGTGACCCCGCGGACACGAGCCTCGTCGCGATTCGCGGCGACAAAGACCACTCTCAGCAAGCCCTTGGCTTGGCCTCAAGCAATTCACAGCAACCGCTGTTAGACCTCAGCTGGCCATGTTCGGTCGTTTCTGAGCAAGGGAGGTCCGCCGTGCAGAGCGATCCAGCGTTTCGCGCTGAGATTCTCATTCCTGAGAAGCGCGTCCTCGTCTTGGCCGTGGAGGGCACGCTCGACATCAGCACGGCCGCCCACTTCAAGGAGCTCCTTTTCCAGAGCATCGGACAGGGCGCCCGACAAGTCATCGTCGATCTGACCAAGATGAGCTCGCTTGACTCGACCGGTCTGGGCGTCCTGGTCAGCGGCGTCAAACGAGCCGCCAAGGGCTCGTGCTGCCTGGTCTGCCCAGACGAGGCCGTGACTGCCATCTTCGCCATGGTGGGCATCGATCGCCTCGTCACGGTGTTTGCCTCGCGCCGGGCGGCCCTGGCAAGCGCGGCCGCAGCGACGGGCTAGTCTGCAGGCGCCCGAGTACTCGGCCTGCCAAGAGTGCGCGTTTGTGCTTGGCAACTCCAACCCCCACGCCCGCATGAAGCCGGCCGAAGTTGGAAGCGTCAGGATCGACGGACGCCTGTCGCCGAGCGCGCTAGCCGAAGAACGCTCCGAACTCGTCGGCTTCGACGACTGCGACCAGCCTAGCCAAATCTGGCGACGGGGGCTCGGGCTCGTAGCGGTGCCACGTCAGGTCCTGACGCAGCCAGAAGAGCGCCCAGGTGCCTTGTGCGCGGGAGAAGCGAAAACGGGCGATGCCATGGCTCGTCCAGGGGCCGCTGCCACGCCACGGCGGGCGCTGCTCGTAGATGCTCACGGCGTGGCCGTCGATCTCGCAGGCGAAGCGCAGCTCGTTGGCATGCTGCGGCAGTGAGTTGCGCCGGCAGAGGTCCCCGACGGTGCGGTCGATGCGCTTGAGCTCGAGTTCACTGAAGGCCATGGCCGAGCCAGCCTACGCCCGGAAAGGGGAGCGAGTCACATCGAGTGACGTTCGTGTTCGTGCTCAGCGATACTGCGCCATGCCGACGTGTTACTAGCAGTCTCGTCGGCATTTTGTCGGCAGTTCTGCCGAATCGGAAGTTTCATGCGTGAGCCGCACAAATGGAAATCGCCCTGAGCAGGCATTCCTGGTGCCCCCGGCTGGAATCGAACCAGCGACACCAGGTTTAGGAAACATACCGAGGGCGTGACTGCCCGTGGTCGGACGTGGGCGATAGTGCTGCACGGTTCAAGGTTCTGGCGGCCTGGGGTGCTCGCTGATGTCCAGCCGTGTTGGGCCGTAACGAGGCGTCTCGTCGGCAATGCGTCGGCATTCGAGGACCATGCGACGCCGCGGCGAGAACCCGAGAGATCAACCTACGGCAGCCTGCGGGGTGACGCTTCCGCGGCAGAGTCCGCCTCCACCATCGGCCGTGGCGCCCTACGACGTTGTTGGGCCGATTTCGGGAGCGACGTCCTTTGATTGCCTCACCCCAACAAGGCTTGTGGCAACGATAGCAATGAGCAGGCAGGCGAAGAGGGTCTTTGAGAGCCGCGGACTCATGTCCACGGACAGCTGCGTGCCGACGTAGCTTGACACCATCCCGGTCAGGCCAACGACCGCGGCGAGTGCTAGGTCCACGTTCTGCGCTCGCAGGTTTCTCAACGTCCCGACGATGGCTGTGGGAACGATGACTGCCAACGACGTACCCTTGGCCTTCGCCACGCCCATCGAGATCAGCAGAACCAACGCGGGAACGATGACCACTCCGCCGCCGACTCCCAAGAGTCCCGCTATGGTACCGGCAAAGAGGCCTATGAGTAGCAGCCCGAGACCTGTTGCGATACTCAGGCCCTTCTGTGACCCTGACGACCCGAGGGTCAGGAAGAGACTGACGGCATTCGCTAGCAGGAACGCCGAAAAGGCCAGACGAAGGGCGCGCTGAGGCAGCCTCTGAAGACCGTGGGTGCCCACGATTGCCCCGAGCGCACTTCCCGCGGCAAGAATGACCGCGGCGACCCAGTCAACGGAGCCCGATGCCGCATAACCGACGGCTCCAACCACTGCAATGGGGATGATGGCCGCCAGGGACGTACCGTGAGCCAAGCGTTGCCTCACGCCCAGCACGAGGACGAGGGCTGGGACAATGAGAATGCCTCCGCCAACCCCGAACATGCCGGCCAAGAAACCGGCGACCAGTCCTATGATCGCGGCAACTACGATTCGTCGGGACAGCAGGGCCTTGCCCGACGGAGGAGTTCCAACTGACTCGGTGCGATCACTCACGATGGGCGCCCTTTGGCGACTCAATGCCGCACGCGCTTTGATGATTCGGAAGTGCTAGGTCTGGCGGCGGCGCTGCGACTACACTATCGCGAATGCGACGTCGAAAGCTGCAGTCGCCATGGGGCGCAACGGAAAGACTCAGGGGCTCAGGTTCGTGACACGAGGCGGTCCGCTACACACGCGAGAGAATGGACTTAGAACGACGGGCGCCGCGCCGCGGCACCCGTCGCTTTCATGACTTGATCGGCGACCGTGAGCAAGCCGGTCTCGTCGCCGTAGCGGCCGACCAGCTGGAGCCCCACCGGGAGGCCACTATCGGTGAAAGCGCAGGGCACCGACACGGCAGGGTGCGCCGTGACGGTCACGCGCGAGCAGGAGCGCATCCAGTCCGTGTAGGTCGCCAGATGATGACCGTCGATGTCATCGACCCACTCGATCTCGACTGGAAACGGTACGACCTGGGTGGCCGGCGCAGCCAACACGTCGAAATGTGAGAAGAACGCCACCGTGCGTGCGAAGATGGTGGTGCGTTTTCCCTGCGCTCCGGCGATCTGCAACGGCGTCAGCCGCAGTCCCGCCTCGATGTTGGCCGCCAGCGTCTCCTTGAGTAGTTCTCGGTGCTGCACGTAATCGGCGTGGTATCTGCCCATGAAACTCAGCGCCCGTAGCACGTCGAAGACTTCGTCGGCCTCCCTCAAGTCGGGCTCGGCCTCTTCAATCTCCCAGCCGAGCCCATCGATGGCTCGGCGAGCCTTACGTAGCGCCGCGGTCACTTCCGGGGCCACCGGAAGACCACCCAGATTCCAGCTCCACGCCATGCGGGGGCGACGTCCGAGTGGCCGCCGTCGAAGAGCCTGGTGTGCCAGTGACAAGGGAGAGCGCGAATCCGGCCCTGAGATGGCCGCAAGGAGCAGCTCGAGGTCGGCAACTGTACGGGCCATCGGCCCCGAGACGGACAGCGGATCCCAGCCATCGGTCGTGGACGCCTCGGGGATGCGGCCCGGGGTAGGACGCAGCCCAACGACGTTGCAGAAGCTGGCAGGGTTACGCAGGCTGCCGCCCATGTCGGAGCCGTCGGCGAAGGGCAGCATGCAGGCAGCGACCGCCGCGGCCGCACCGCCGCTGCTGCCGCCGGGCGTGCGCGAAGTGTCGTAGGGGTTGCGTGTCGGGCCGAAGACCGGGTTGAAGGTCTGTGAGCCGGCACCGAACTCGGGCGTATTGGTCTTGCCGAGAATGATCGCTCCGGCCCTCCTGAGCCTCTTGACCAGGAGGGCGTCTTCGGCCGGCACGTGGTTCCGATAGATCGGGGAGCCATAGGTGGTCCTTATGCCGGCGGTGTCGACGAGGTCTTTGACGGCGATAGGAAGGCCGTGGAGCGGGCCGATGCGATTGCCACTGGCGCGCCAGCGGTCAGCTGCGTCGGCCTCAGCCAGTGCCCGTTCCGCCACGAGCGTGGGAATCGCGTTCAGCTGCCCATCGATCCGGGAGATGCGGTCCAGAAACGCACAGACGACCTCGCGGGCGGAGACGGCGCCACCCGCGAGCATGCCGGCGAGCGTCGTGGCATCCAGTTGCCAGAGTTCGCTGCGCCGTCCAACGCATTCTTCCCGGTGAGGCGTCAATCGACAGGAGACCGCCGCAGCCCTACTACGGGATCGATTCGGCCCTCGTCCTCTTCAAATTGCGGCCACTCCTCGAGACAGTAGCGCTGCAGGCGCAGCGTACAACTCTCAATGACGTCGGCGGCGTAGTGGCTGCGATCCCAGGAGGCATACATTGGGACGGTCACGAGGCCGTCTTCGTCAGTGATTCTGACTGGATGCAGGTCGAACCGAGGGTCGTCGGAGAGAATGGCGACTCCCCGTCCGGACGCCGCCAGCGCTTGCGCCACTTGCGGCACGGTGACGTTGTGTGCGACCTGATAGGAGAGGCCCCTTACGTCGAGTCTGCCAAGGACACGCCGGGTTCCTGATGCGAGGCTCGTGATGAGCGGCACATCGGTGAGCTCCTCCAGGCTAACCGCGCGACGTGCCGACCACGGATGCCCCTTGCCCACGTAGGCAAGGACCGGGAAGCGGCAGACAAGAAAGGAGGCAAGATCCGGCGGCGGTGGCTCGTTGGTCATGGCCAGGTCGGCTTCGCCACTGGTGACGGCCCTGTAGGCGACCTCGGGCGCCTGTTCGATGGCTTCGAGGGCAACGCCACCGAGATCGGTGTCGGCAATGAACGGGGCGATGACATCGATGATCGTGGTGGGTGTCGCCGCGATTACAAGCGTCAGGTCACTCGAACCTTCCATGTAGCGCGCGACGCTCAGAGCGATCTTGTGGCGATGAAGCAGATCGCGTGCGATCGGCAGGAACCGCCGCCCGGCAGCGGTCAGCCGTAGTGGACCACCGTCGCGCTGCAAGAGGTCTTTACCCACGGTTCTCTCCAGGATACGGAGCTGCCTCGACACGGACGGCTGGCTGACGTGGACGGCCCGGGCCGCAGCTGAGACGGAGCCGCTGTCGGCCACGGCGACGAAATAGCGCAGAAGTCGCAAGTCAGGCATGCGTTTCGAGCATAGGATCTCCATCGAGCAAGTATTGGACAGCATAACGCCCCGATGGTTCCATGCAAATATCGTCGGGCTGTCGCTGACCGGCTAGCTCAAGTGTCGGTCCAGCCTTGCTTCTCCTTCGTCGAACGGCTCGGCTCTGTTGTCGCTGACTCTTGAGAGGAGCGCACGCACATGGATCGATCACTTCCCATGCTCATCGCGCAAGCGGTCTCATGTTCATCGAGTGATCCCGAGGCCGAATTCGCAGGCGATCTGCAGGTCCGCGTGACCACCTTCCCCCAGACTCAGCTCGTCATCTACCCCGAGTTGCATCTGAATCCGGTGACCGACACTGCGGGCATGGAGGCGGCAGCCCAAGCGATCCCCGGACCACGTAGCGACCTCCTCTGCGACCTGGCGGCCCGCTTGAACGTGTGGCTGTTGCCGGGAACGGTCTACGAGCGGGCGAGCGACGGACGGATCCACAATACGGCAATGGTGATCTCGCCAGAAGGAGAGATCGTCGCCCGTTACCGGAAATGCTTTCCCTGGCGGCCCTGGGAGAGTTCGGCTCCGGGCAGCAGCTTCGTTGTCTTTGAAGTGCCCAAGTTCGGCTGCGTCGGACTGTCCATCTGCTACGACACGTGGTTTCCAGAGGTGGCCCGCCATCTGGCCTGGATGGGCGCCGAGGTCATCCTGCAGCCGTCGCTGACGCCCACGGCAGACCGGACTCAGGAGCTCGTGCTGGCCCGTGCCGCGGCAATCACAAACCAAGTCTTCATCGTCAACGTCAACGCGGCGGCACCATGCGCCACGGGGCGAAGCATCGTGATCGATCCCGAGGGCAATGTCCTCCTGCTTGCGGGCGAGGCGCCCGCGTCACTCACGCAAGTGCTTGACTTGTCCGCAGTCGCGCGGGTGCGGCGCTTCGGCACAGCCGGGCTGAACCGGCCTTGGTCACAGATGCACGATGGCGATCCGCTTCTACCCATGCCACTCTACGGAGGCGAGATCGACCCCAGTCGCTGGCATCCGCGCGCGATGCGGGATGGCGAGCAGGACGTCGACCCAAGTCGCTCTGGGTCTGATTCAGATGGCCATGGAAGGCGACCGCGAGACCAACGCGCAGAAGGGGCTCTACATGGCTCGTAAGGGGCGCGACGGTGGCGCCGAGCTCACCGTCTTTCCCTACGACGGGCTGCTCCGTCGCAGTTTGATCGAAGATCGGAGGGCGCCCATGGCGTGAACCCCTAAATCCGAACCGAGGAGGCGCCGCTCGCCTGTCGTTTCGTTGCGCAGCTATCGGACCTCGATTCCTCGATCCGTCGGGCGACACCCTGGGGGGTGGCTATGCAGGGCACAAGCACGGCTTTGGCAGCAGAGATCGGTCGGAAGGCAGAGCCATGGGGAGGAATACATGCCTGAGGAGATATCGTTTGCGCGCAAGGCCAGCGGCCTGACCCGAGGCCTGTCGACCTACGATGCGATGGGCATCGGCCTGATGGTCGTGCAGCCCATCGCCGGCATCTGGGGGATGCTCTACATCGGCGCGGGCCTCTACCCGGGCGGCAACATGATCATCGCCATCGTGATCTCGATCTTTGCCTGCGGCATCACGTCGGCGCTGGTCTGGGGCATGCTGGGTGGCTCGATGCCGCGCTCAGGCGGTGAGTACGTCTTCAACTCGCGCATCATCAACCCGATCATCGCGACCGGGGCCAGTGCGGCGCAGTTGATCGCCATCATCTACTGGAACTTCTTCATCGTTACCTGGTTTGCCAGCCCCTCGATGTCGATGCTCGCCCAGTTCATGGGCTGGACGAGCTTCTCCAACTGGATCGCCAGCAAGTCCGGCACCTTCGTGCTGTGCGCCATCTGCATCGTCGGCTCCTACGCGACGATCGTCTTCGGCATGAAGGTCTACAAGACGGTCCAGAAGCCGCTCATCATTCTGGCCCTCCTCGGGCCGGCGGTGATCGCGGTGGCCCTCACGGTGACGACGAAGGCCGATTTCATCGGGCACTGGAACGCTCTGGCTGCGCAGTACCACTCGCTCACCTACCAGAGTTTCACCGCCGCAGCCGGCGCGGCCCGCGGGACCATGTTCCCGCACACCTGGACGTGGGGCGCCACGATCGGCGCGATGGACGGCGCCTTCCTGCTGTTCGTCTACAACTACTTCATCGTCTACGTCGGCGGCGAGGTCAAACGGCCCGACCGCGCGCTGCTTTCCGCCAACGTGCTCGCGGTGTTCATTCCGGCCTTCCTTGGCCTCTGGACGGTGATCGGTCTCTACCGCATCATGAGCTTCTCGTTCTTCGGCGCGACCCAGTGGGTCACCCTGGGCGGCGGCACCCTGAAGGGCTACAACTTCCCCTATCCGCCGAGCTACATGACCCTAGGCTGGATCGCCTCGCACGGCAACTGGTTCGTGGCCGTGATCGCCTGCGTCTCGTTCCTGGTGGTGACCTACCTCGAGGTCACCCTCACGTTCCTGGGCTTCTCGCGCATTCTCTTTGCCTGGGGCATGGATCGCATGGGACCCAAATGGTTCACCGACATCAGCCCGCGCTGGGCGGGGCCCATCAAGACCTACACGCTCGCGTTCGCCATCCTGTTCATCGGTACGGCCGGCTACGTACTCTGGTTCACAACTCTGTTCACCGGCCTCGCGGCAGCGGGCATGCAGCTCGTCTCCGTATTCTTCGTGACCGGCGTCTCGGCGGTCATCTTCCCCTACCGCAAGAGGGTGCGCACGATCTGGGAATCGTCGCCCTACCGACGCTTCCACATCCTCGGCGTGCCGGTGCTCACGATCGCCGGGGTGATCTACCTCGGCTACATCCTTGTGCTGCTCTACTTTGCCTTCATCGACTCGGCCACACGCGACGTCACGGGCAAGAACATGATCTCGTTCGTGGTCGCCTGGATCGTGGGCATCGCCTGGTTCCTGTGGTGGCGACGCCAGAACGCCAAGGTCGGGGTCGACGTCGGCATCACCTACGGTCAGCTCCCGCCTGACTGAGCCGGGCCGAAATCGCGCCAATAGCCCGGTCCGAAGCCAGGTGCCTCCAGCGGCCGGCAGCGTACTCGCCCCCACGCTGCCGGCCGCCGCCGGACCCTCCCGCGCGTCAGGGGCGAGTGGCCCACCGCCCACTTTGAGACACCCGGCCTACCCGGCCAGAGAAGAGGAGGTTCTCAGGATGACCGATCCGCTGAGCAGCGCCGAAGAGAGAATCGTCGAGCTGGTGCGAGAGGGGCGCGACGAACTCGTCGCGCTTGTCGCCGAGCTTGTCGCGCTCGACACCACGGCCCGCTTCGTAGGCGATCCACCGCGCGACGAGGTTCGTCTCCAGCAGACGCTCGCCACGCGGCTGCGAGCTATCGGCGCCGACGTAGATATCTGGGAACCCGAGCCGACCGGCCGGGGCAACCGTTTCGTACCGGATGACCTCGACTTCAAGGGGCGGCCACAACTTGCCGCCCGTCTGACGGGCAGCGGCGGCGGCCGTTCGCTCTTGCTCAACGGGCACATCGACGCGGTCACACCCGGGCCGCTTGAGGACTGGAAGACCGATCCGTTCAAGGTCGCCCTTGCAGATGGCAAGCTCTGGGGTCGCGGCGTCAACGACATGAAGGGCGGCCTGGCCTCGCTGCTGTTCGCCCTCGAGACGCTGCACCGCGCTGGGGTGAGGCTGCGTGGCGACGTCGTCTATTGCGCCAACACCGACGAGGAGTCTTCCGGGGCCGGCAGCCTCGCCTGTGTGGAGCACGGCGTGCACGCAGATGCCGGCATCTGCGGCGAGCCCACGGGGTTCGACGCCTGGGTGTGCTGCCGTGGCACCGTGATGCCGGTCATCACGGTCGAAGGCCGCGCCGGTCACGCCGAGATGCCTCAGCCGCACTGGCGCGAGGGCGGCGCCGTCAATGCGATTGAAAAGGCAAAGACCGTGCTTGATGCCATCGAGACCCTTCGCGACGAGTGGCGCGGGCGGGCTGACAAGAAGCATTGGTGCTTGGCGCCGGCGGACATCGTACCGACGATCATCGCCGGCGGCGTATGGACAGTCACCTACCCGCCGCACTGCGCCATCACCTGCGACATCCAGTACCTGCCGGCGAACGTCGACGACGAGGGGACGGCCAAGGCAGTGGAAGCCGAGGTCAAGGACTGGATCGACGCCGCGGCCAACGCCGATCCCTGGCTGCGCGAACACCCACTCAAATGGGACTGGATGGAGGACATCGTCCCCGCCGAGATGCCGGCTGACCATCCGTTGGTTGGGATCGTGCTCGATGGCGCTGCTGCTCTGGGACGAACGGGCATGGCCTCGGGCCTCGACTCGTGGCACGACGCCGCCCATTTCACGCGTTGGGGCAAGACCCCGACGCTGTCGTTCGGCCCCGACGGCGTCGACAGTGCCCACACGGTTGAGGAGCGGGTTTCGGTCGAGGGTTTAGTCGATCATTGCGCAGCCGTCGCGCTGGCCGCGTTGCGCTGGTGCGGCGTCTGACCTAGAGTCGAAAAGAGAAGGTTGAAGCGCAGAAACCGTCGCGCGCTCACGGCCGAGAGGCCACGTGCGGTGTTGGAGAGTGCCGCTCGGTACGACTGGGGACGCCGCCCACGGCACACACTGGAGGCATCATGAAGAGCAGACTGCAACTCGTACGGCTCGCCGCCGCTATCCTGATCGGCAGCATGCTCGTCTGCGCGATGAGCTGCGGCATCGGCATCATCAGCGGCAAGTCCGTATTTCTGGCGGTGGGCGCTGTCGCCTTCGTCATCGGCGTTTGGGCGGGGATTGCCCTCGCCGTCACGCTGGCCGCCGCCAAGCGCGCCAGTGCCCCGCACGCGTCGTGATTCGTGATGGCAAAGACAAGCGCGCACTTATCACTGCAGAGGAACTGCTCATCAAGCTTCCGCAGAAGCTCAGCTGACCGCGTCTCTGCCGTGGTGCATTGTCTCGGAATTCGTTTGGGAAGCCCCTGAGCGCACTCGGAGGCGGTCGAAAACCACAACGACCACAAGCTCGTAGCGGCACCAGGAACTGCGGACCCCGTAGTTAGACGTCGCGGCACGATGGGGCTCGACAAGGGAGCGTGAGACGATGAGGGAAACAACCGCCGGTGCTGGACCGAGCTCGTGCCTGGCCGGGCTCCTGACGGCGACACAGCAGGACCTGGTGATTCGTCACCTGCCCCTGCAGCTGTCCGTCACCGATGAGCAGGGAACCCTGGTCTACTGGCACGGCGATCTATTTGAAGACTGCGAGCCAGGCTACATCGGGCGTCACGTTGACGACTGCCACAACGAGCACTCCCGCTCGATGATCGCACGCATGAGCGAAGCCTTCCAAGAGGGTGTGCAGGACGAGGCCATCTTTCGGCGCATCGAGGATGATCGGCTAATCCTGGTGCGCTACTGTGCCCTGCGCGATGCCGACGGCACCTACCGCGGCATGATGGAGACGATGCAGGACATCACAGAGATCCGCACGATGGAAGATAAGAAGCTCGTCCTCGATTGGTGAGAGGGCGCCGTGGTGAGGGACGTTCGCCAAGCGAGCACGAACCGGCCGCTACTAGCGAGATCGCGGGAGTGACCAAGATCTCGTCACTCGTCCGGATGTCCTCCCGCTGACACCTCCCCCTCCGCCCGTCAAGTCACAGCGGCGGTTCACAATTGGCTCCTACCGCACACAGGTCTTCAAG
>PLTW01000119.1 GCA_003164655.1 Actinomycetota bacterium | reverse complement strand
CGGTGCGCTCATCTAGCACCGGTGGCTCGACGACGCCGTAGCTGGCCATGGATCGCCGTATCCGCGGGACATCATGCTTTTTGGGATTGGACGGCGCAGGGACGATCTCGCCGAGCGCGGTCCAGACGATCCGGCGCGCGGTCATGTGCTGCCTACCAAACGAAAGTGCCTGCTCACGATCTCGGGTGCGCGCTCCAACTGGGCGCGGCTGAGCTCGAGCGCCTTGTCGCTCAGGATGGCAAGTACGACCGCGGCAACCATGTGGCCTTGCTGCTCGGCGAGCTGCACTTCACGATCGGCGAGCCCGAGAGCAACCGCCTTGGCGCAGATCTCAGCGAAGTGCTTGCGCTCGCGGAAGAGCTGTTCCACCCAGAGGTTCAACTTCGCCTCACGCACGGCCGTAGACGACTCGACGTCACCTGCGCGCTGGCCCGTCCCGCTCGAGCGCTCTAGCCGTGTCGTGCCGAAGATGACGTCCTGCTGCTCGAGGCCGGCGACGATCTCGCCCAGCCAACTAATCGCTCCCGCCGTGCGCCAGATTTCCTCGCGGATGCCGACCGCGGGCTCCACCTCGCGAGGCAGCCCGTAAACGCGTGCCATTTCGACGATCTCGGCCTGCCGGACTCGCTCGGCCGCCTTCGCCTTGACTTGGGGCGCCTTGGCTCCGTGTGACGCACACACAACCGCTCCCCGCGCTGCCGCGCGTCGGCACCGCTCGCCCCTTCGGTTCGTAGCTCGGCAACGTCGGGAATCATCCATGGGGTGGTCGCTCTTTCACGTCATCCATGGGTCGGCTCACCGTCGGTCGAACCACGCGCTCGGCTGGCAGCGCGGGACGTCCGTTCGCTGTCCGAGCGGCGGCCAATGAAGGCATCGGACCGCTCCCGAGGATCTGGGCCAGGAACTCGACGGTCGCCTCGCGGGCGCTCTGGTCGAGGTCAGTCGACATCCTTAGTCCTTTCGTGAGAGCACTCAGCGACGCTGCTGCTCACCAGTTCGACTACGCGGGCGCCCAGCCGCTCGACCATGTCGCCCAGGCGAGCGTCGACCTGGGCACGGATCACCTCACGCCAGTAGCACGAGCGGTCCTCCTCGTAGGCAGTGGCGATCCAGCCGGTCGGGTTGGCGACGACCTCGGTGGTCTCCTCGAGGAGCGTGTCGACCATTGCATCGGTGTCGAACATCTCGGCCAGGCGCCTGGCGACCAGGTCCTCGAGGCTTGCTCGGTGAGCAGCGTCGGCCTGCTTGTCGATGACCTCGTCGGGTGGGGTGACCTTGTCGTCGGCGCCGTTGGCGGCAAGTCCGGCCTCGACATACGCGACGAGATCGGGCGCGCTGAAGGCGTTGAGCTCCACCCGTGTGCACCGCCAAGAGCGGGCATAGCCCTGGCGCGCACCGACGAACCACTCCTGCTCGACCTCGTCGAGGCGATCCAGCATCCAGTACGGCAGCGACTTTTGCCGGGTGAAGGTCTCGGTGGGCAGACCTCGGTCGATGGCATCGGCGACACTGAGGCCGAGGTCGATCACCTCGACCGAGTAGTCGGGCATCCGCTCGGTCTCCTCGGAGATGGTGCGGGCGATCGAATAGCCGGCGGGATCCGCGTCGTGCAGCACGAAGAGCCGGTACTCGTCGCCCTCGGCCCGCGCGAACAGATCACGGACCGCCTCGACGGGCTGGCCTTTGCCCGAGGCGATGGCGAGGTCGTAGCGCTCGGCGAGGCGAGCCGTCTGCCAGATCGGGTCGAGGCCCTCCTTCTCGACATAGAGGATCTTGTTGAAGACGTATTCAGGCAGGTTGTAGCCGGCGACTTCGAGCGTGCCGAGAGGAACCGTCTTGCCGGTGTGCGGCTCGTGCAGGCTGCCCCGTGCCTCGCGGACCAGGCCAGCGAGTGGGCCGCGGTCCTCCTGGTAGGCGACGAGCAGGTTCTGGCTGAAGTAGTCGTACTCGAGCTTGCGGCTCGTGTAGCCCTGAGCGAGAGGTCTAACCTTGTAGTAAAGGGTTCGAGTCGGGACGGCGTAGGCGCCATTGCCTGAGGCCTGGGCCATCGCCTCGGGAAGGACTGAGAAGACCGCGTACTTGAGGCTCGGCTCTGGCTCTGCTCGCGACCGGTAGCGCTGTACCTGCGCCCGGTTGCGTTCGCGGCGCTTCTTCTCGTCACGGAGCTCCTTTCCCGCCGACATGAAGGCCTTCGCGAACTCGTTTCCTAAGGTCATCGCACCGCCAAGGTGGACTTGCCCTTGTCCAGGAACGAGACGGCAGGGCTGATCAGGTGGATCGCGGCGGCCCGGTTGTTTCTCCCATCTGGGTAGGCGTCGAGCTGGCGCAGGAACGACGCCGCCCCCGTCGAGGCGAGATCGCCGGCAGCCAACGCGAGCCGGCCGAGGGGATCGTCGAAGCTCGGGGAGTAGTTGACCGCGTAGAACAACTTCCCCGGTCGCTCTGTCTCGGCGAAGGCGACCTCCATGACCCAAGGGACGG
This sequence comes from Actinomycetota bacterium, assembly GCA_003164655.1. GTDB lineage: Bacteria > Actinomycetota > Thermoleophilia > UBA2241 > UBA2241 > Bog-752. The sequence continues at coordinate 1,113 of PLTW01000119.1, read as the reverse complement.
TGCCGTCGGTGATCGTGGCCCGCTTGAACCAGAACCGAGGCGTCCCATCTGCGCGGTGCACCAGTCCGAACCACCCGGCAAAGCACGCCTGGTAGTGGTGCTCGGGCACCTGGCCGAGAACAGAGGGCTTCGGTGCCCGGCTGTTGGCCTGCATGGCGCTGAGCAAGACGCCGACCAGCTCCGGGTGCGCCTCGAAGTCCGACAGGTGCCCGACGGCGGAAAGCTCGGCGCACACGGTCTTGGCCTTGGCCGTAGAGGACAAGCCGGCGAAGCTGCGCACGAACTCGCCGAGAGCCAGGTCCTTGGCACCGCGGCGGATCTTGTTGATGTGGGCGAACACGAGCCGCTCGAGGGCCCCTGTGTCGTACCAGTGCGGCGAGGTGGGGTCTGTCGGCAGCGGCTTGTGCCAAGCGTCGCCCACGGTCGGCTTGTAAGAAACGGGCTCTGACGGCTCGGCGCAATTAGCGTGCAAAGCGCGGATCTGAGCGTGCGGGTTGACTAGGGCGAACGATCGAGCCCAGTCCTCATCGGCCAACTGCACCGGCTCCCGGATCAAACCGAAAGAACCCTCGATGAGGTCCCAGCGCGTCGGACGCCGCGGCGGCACTGTGACGGTGATGGTCGTCCCCGGTGTCGCCTCGGTCTCGGCCTGCTCATGGTCGATGTGCACCTCACCGGCCGGGTCGATGCTGGCCCGGATCGTATGGCGGATCCCGAGACTGTCGATGACCACCGGATCGTGTGAACCGAGCGCCGTCGGGATGCCGATGACCGTCTTCAGAGCATTTCCCTGCAGCCCGCGCGTCGGAGAGCGATAGGCGGCCTTGTCGCTCACCAGCACCGAGAAGTCGAGCACCTGGTCGATGAGCTCGGGCGCCATGCCCGGCCCGTTGTCGGTGACGGTGATCACGACGCGCTCGCCGTCGTCCCGGATGGTGAGAGCGATGTCGGGCTGACCATCGACCGACTCGGCCGCGTCGAGCGCGTTGTCCATCAGCTCCTTGACGACGACGGCATCGAGCTTGTCCGCCGGCTGGCCCGTCTGGGCCTGCAGTGGGCGTAGCTCGAAGAACTCGGCCTCCCGGGGCGTGGCGAATAGCTCGCGGTGCAAGG
>PLTW01000182.1 GCA_003164655.1 Actinomycetota bacterium | reverse complement strand
TCGCCGCCAAGCTCAACTCACGACCGCGGAAGCGTCTCGACTACAGGACCCCGGAGGAATGCTATGCACAAGCCCGGTAGACGGGAGCGTCAGAGAAGCAAGCGTTGCACTACAGACTTCAACTCACGGGACCCCGACCCTCGGCTCGCCATTTGATTCCTGTCAGTTGCTTACGCGCATTGAGGAAGTCGCCGATCTCGAAGAAAGGCCACCAGAGAATGGGCACGGATACAAGTGGCGCAGCGAAGCGCATGCGCACGACCAGCCTCGTTGGGTCGGCGTCAAGCGGGTGCAGAAGATAGGACAGGCTGCTGGCGCCGAACTTCGGCCATATGCCCTCCTTGAAGACCCACACGGTGGTCGGGTGCGAGAACGCCAGGACGAGGGATCTGTTGGGCTCGACCGCGCGAATCGTCAAGCCCTCCTCGCCGATGGTCTCACCGACGCGGGGGTCCTGGAACTCCGGCAGGATGCTCGTGGCGCTTGGGATTCCGTCGTTGTCGAACTGGTCGAATCCGTACCAGCCCGCGCGACGACAGCCCATCTGGGCAGTCCACGGCCAGACGGCGTTCGTGCTTGCCTTGATGGTGATCGCCCTGGTCGCCTGGAAGAAGGCCCGGCGAAGCTCGGTATCGCCCGGCATCGGAGCGCGTGCTTCATCTGCGGTTGCCCCCCAGGTCCGATGACGGGGCCTCACGATCAGCAGAAGGGGAAAGAAGACGATCCCCCCGATGAAAAGGCAGAACGTCAGTGGATGGAGGATCAGTGCACGAATGTGTCTGGTTTGCACGACATCTCCAGTTCGTCTCGCAGGCGACCTGCCACCTGACAGTGATTGTGTTCTGCGGATACGCTCGGCAGCAGACCACGCCCTTCTGAGTAACGGGCACCACGCCCTGTCGTCTCGACACATCTCCTGCACATGGGTAGTCGTGCCGACCTGACGCCGACGCTCACGCGCCGAACCGACCTCGACGTACTGCCTCTGCCGTGACGCGGTGCTGCGGGCACGGGGCAGTTCGCTTCAGGAGACCCCGACCAGCGTGCCTATCGGGTCGTAGTTGAACACCACAGCCGCGGCGCTGTAGGGCAGTTCGACACAGCCCAGGCTCTGCGGCCAGCCGTACCCGAGCCGCGGAAAGCCGTGCACCGCGTCGCCGCCGTTGAAGTAGGCGACGTAGGGCACCCCAGGGTCGCTGTAGTGGCTGCCGTCGGGGTTTGTGCCGGTCATCGTCGTCGACAAATACCGGGCGTAGACCGGGAACGTGCCGAAGGCGGTCGGGCGCGCAACAATGCCGGTGTTGCAGGGAGTCGAGTAGACGATACGCCCGGCGCGCCAGACGGAGAGCGCCTCGGGGCTGCCCTCCGAGACCTCGATGCAGTCGTACGGCAGGCGATCGGCTTGATGTTTGACGGCGGCCCCCAGCAGGTCGGCCCACACCTGGCTTTCGACCACCCCGTCGCTGGTCAGACCGTGATCGGCTTCGAAGGCCATGACCGCGCCCTGCACCATGACGGTGTACTGCCCAGGCTGCCAGAGCGAGCCCAGCATCGTGCGCAGTCGCGGGTAGCGCCAGACGAATCGCCCTGCCGGTGGCGAAACCGCGGCGCCGAGCTCAGCCGTCAGCGTCTGTACGTCCCGGCCTGTCGGGTTCCAGGCGAGCGGCAGGTAGCCGAGCTGGGCCATGAGCTGCTGCAGGCGCAGTGTCGAGCCTTGCGGCACCTGCCAGTGCAGCGTGCGGGTCAGGATGGCGCCGGGCTGGCCGGCGAGGTGCACCGCGACCGGCAGCATGAGACGCACCTTCTCGCCGAACGGGAAACCGAGACCGCTCGGCTGAAAGGCCAGGGTATGGGCGTCCACAAGGCGCCAGTGGCCGGGTGTTGAAGGCGAAACCCGTGGCCGGGCAGTACCAAGCACGTCCTGAATCGGTCGGGAGAAGGTCAGGGTCAGCGGCCCGCCAGGGGCGAGCCTCCCCTCTGATCTGGGCTCGGCGAGCAGCTGCGGGTAGGGCCGTGCCGGAAACCAGCTCACCTGCAGCGGCGCCGACAGCCGTTCCCAAGGCCGAGCAGAGGCGGCGACCTTGATCGTCCCGGCGCTGCGCGAGCCGCTGGCGACCACGCCGACCGGCACGACCGCCCTCGGGGTGGACAGGGCCCGCGCGGGCAAGTCGCGGAGCGAAATCATCTCGACCGGCGCATCGAAGGCCACGGTGACCGGCGAACCGGTCTGAACCTGCAGCCAACGCCCGAGCAGGTGCACGCTGGGCGTCACAATCGCGAAGCTGTGCCGCTGCGTGTGACCAACCAGCCAGCCTGCCCAGCTCGGGCGCCGCACGGTGAGCTGGACCGTCAGCGATTCGCCGGCGACGAGCTTGCGCTGTGGCCACAGGTCGTCATGGCGCAGCTGCACGGGGATCGGCTGGCCGGTCGGCGAACTGACTGTCACCGCCGTGACCCGTCCCGCGAAGTGCGGCAGGGCGACGCGCGCGAGCGCCACATCGGCCGCATCGAGATCGACCCGTGGCCAGGCAAGCAGGGCCACAGCGCAGAGTGCAGCACACACGGCGGCGGCGGCGACCGCCGCAATTGCCCATCTGCGCCTTCGCACCCTGCAAGACCTCCGGACCTTTCCTTGTGTGGTGTGATTCTAGCGCGCCTTGCGGTCTCCTCGTCGCCGGGCCGCGGGCTGGCACGGTCGAGCATGTGGCCTTATCCTGCGTGTTACATGCTTCAACCCCAGGTTGCGGCAAGCGCCGGAGATGGACGTGAGATCCTTGCCCGAGTCGCGGGCGTGAGCCCCCCGAACATGTCCAGATACGAGGGCCGCCGACGCCGGCCAGAGCACGGCAGGACCGCGGCACGCAAGCGGCGCCGCCTCCGCCTCAGAAGACTGGCGGCGGTTTCGGCGCTTGTGCTGGTGATCGCGGTCGTGGCGGTGGCCGGCGTCTCGGCCGCGCGGGCCCACGAGCGTGCGGCCAGATCACGCCATCGCAAGAGTGTCCCGACTGCGACCGCTCGGGCACACCCGACCGTCACGGCGTCGTCACCTCGTGCCACCCTCAGGCCGGCGGTCAGCGACCCCCAACGGGCGCTCGCTGTCGCTCTCGCCCCCATCCTCGCACATCACAGCGGCGACCTTGCCGTCGGCGTGATCGACCGCACCACGGGTGCGCGGGCCCTTTACAACGCCGCTGAGCTGTTCCACACCGCCAGCATCGTCAAGGCCGACGTGCTGGCGGTGCTGCTGCTGCGTCACGAGCAGGCCGGGACCGATCTCAGCACCAGCGAAGACGAGCTCGCCGAGCAGATGATCGAGGACAGCAACAACAACGCCGCCAGCGACCTGTGGGGTGATGACGGCGCAGCCTACGGCATGGCCGCGGCAAACGCCACGCTGGGTCTCACTCACACGACACCCGGGGTGGACTACTACTGGGGTCTCACCACAACGGCGGTCTCAGACCAGCTCAGGCTGCTCGAAGACCTGACCTCACCGCGCTCCCTGCTTGATGCCACCTCGCGATCCTTCGAGCTTGACCTGATGGAGGACGTGACAACCGATCAGGCCTGGGGCGTCAGCGCCGCCGCCGCGCGCGGCACGTCCTTTGCCGTCAAGAACGGCTGGCTGCCGGACCCGCAGCTGTGGGTGATCAATAGCATCGGTGTCATCGAGCATGCCCATCAGCAGGTGCTCGTGGCTGTGCTGTCCGACCATCAGCCCTCCGAGGCGGTCGGCATCGCTCAGGTCGAGGCCGTGGCGGTGGCCGCGGTCGACGCGGTGACCGGGACGTCCTGAGCCCGAGCTGGTTTTGCGGCCGGCCGGCTCCTTGGCCGCAAGCGCTCACACTCCGGCCTTCCTTTCGCGCGGCGATCTCGTGGCGAGAGGGCTTCTCGCAGTGGCAAGGAACGGATGGCTTGCCCGAAGGAACTGCCGTGAGCCCATAGAAAGGGACCCCGGTGCATCCGCAGGCTGGACCCTGATCGATGACCACGAGATGAGGTCTTCAAGGCCACCTCATCGATGAGGCCTCCTCCCCATGAGCCTCGGGAAGTTCACCGTCGAAAGTCACAGAAGTGTCAGATGTTCAGCCACACAACTCGAGAAGGAGGAGTCATCTGATGGGCGGAGCGATTCGACGAGGGCATGCGCTTCTTGTCACCTGTGCGGCCACACTGGCAGCTCTGGGGGCACTGCTGGCAATGCCTGGTTTGGCGACCGCCTCACAGGCCGACTACAACAAAGCCTACTCACTCGGGCTGCAGGCCTACACATACGGACTGCCGCTGCTCGATACCAACAAGACCTTCGACACCCAGACCAGCATCAACGTTTCAAGAGGTGGCTTCGGGCCGGTTAACCGGATCAGCAACGTGCGCACGCTGAACAACCCGGGCAGCAAGTCGGTCGTGGCGCCGGGCTCGAACGGGCTCTCCTCGATCGCCTGGCTTGACCTGCGCAACGAGCCTCAGGTCCTCCACGTGCCGCTTGCGCCACACCACTTCTTCGTGCTGGGCCTGCTTACGCCCTACACCGAGGATCTCAGGAACCTGGGGAGCGCCTACGACACCGCGCCCGGCTACTACGTGATCTGCGGCCCCGGTCAGCACGACGTCGCGATCCCCGCCGGGACCCATCGCATCGACGTCAACTACACGCGCATCTGGATCATCGGCTCGACCCAGCTGCGCGGCAGCTGGGACCTCGCCAAGGTACAGCGCATCCAGGACGGCTACACCCTGACGCCGCTCAGCAAGTTCGGGATGCGCTACCGCCCCGCGCCCCCGGCGCATCCGCACCTCAAGGTCAAGACCTACGCGCTGCCCGGCGGCCTGCACTTCTTCGACGTGCTCGGCCAGCAACTGACGCGCTTCCCGCCGCCGGCAGCCGACAGGCCCCTGCTGCGCCAGCTCGCCGCGGTCGGCATCGGCCCCGGCATGACGCCCTCGACGAACCGCCACCTGAGCGCCGACACGCTCCGCGGCCTCAAGGCCGCCGTGGCTGCCGGTCCGGCGCAGGTCAGCGCCGACACCAAGGCGCTCTTTGTGACCGACTTTGCCAAGTACGACGGCTACCTGCTGGGCGGCTTCGGCCGCTACGGCACCAACTACAAGCTGCGTGCGGTCGTCGCCACGATAGGCCTCGGCGCCCTCACCTCCGACCAGTCGATCTTCGCCCTGGCCGTGACCGACCACAGCCAGCAGCCGCTGAGCGGATCGACCAGCTACGTCCTGCACATGCCCGTGGCGCCCCCCGCAAACGAGGGCTGGTCGCTCACGGTCTACGACCTGCAGGGCTTTCTGATCCCCAATCCCATCAACCGCTACGAGCTCGGCAACCACTCCAAGCTCACTCGCAACGCCAATGGCTCGGTGGACATCTACTTTCGGGCCAGCCGGCCCACAAACGCAGCGCAGATCAGCAACTGGCTGCCAACGGCAAGCGGCCAGGGGTTCGAAGTGATCTGGCGGCTGCTTGCCCCCAAGCCGGCCAAGATTGCGGGCATCCTCGACGGCAAGGGCTGGGAGCCGCCGGCGATCAATGCGGTGGTGCCGTGAGCGACATGCGCAACTGAGCTCCGCTGCGGAGGCGCTGCGAGAACGCCAGGGCGTCTTACCGAAGAGCCGGCGACGTCGCCGACGCGATGCCGGACAGCCACGGCGTAGTTGCAACGCTGGTCGCCGTCGGTTCGCGCAGAGGTTGACGCGACCATGCGCAGGCGATCAAAGTCTGCGCATGAGTGCTCGACCGAGCCACGAGACCGCGGGGGGCGGCAGCGGTCGTGCGCCGGGCTCCGCGGGGGGGCTGCCGGCGGGGTCGGCGACGCCCCTGCTGGCCGGCGACTTCGCCACCTGGCTCCAGACAACGTGCGCCACGCTGTGGCGCGACGTGCCGGCCGCCGTGCCCTGTGGGAGCTGCAACGCTTGCTGCCGCACGTACCATCAGCTGCACCTGCGGCCCGGGGAGAAGGCCGCCCGCAAGCGGCTGCCGCGGGAGTACCTGTCCGTGGCCCGCGGCTTGCCACCCGGCTTTCTCGTGCTCGGCTACGACGAGCGCGGCGCCTGCCCTGTGCTTCTCGACGGCCGCTGCTCGATCTACGAGGACCGGCCGCTCGTCTGCCGCACCTACGACTGCCGGATCTACGCCGCGACCGGCGTCGCGCCCGACAGGGACGAGATCGCCCGGCAGGTGCGGCGCTGGCGCTTCAGCTACGAGACGGCGCAGGACCGCGAGCTGCGCGCGGAAGTGCTCGCGGCGGTGCGCTTCATCCGCGAGCACCCCGGCTGCCTTCGCAGCCGCGCCGCCTACGAACAGCCGATCCGCGTGGCCACGCTGGGCGTCGCCGCGCACGAGGCGTTCGGCGAGGGCGCGCACGCCGCGGCCCGGTCGCGCGTACCGGCGGAGCAGCTGCGCTTCTTCGCGGTGGCCAACGCCAACGAGGAGCTCTTCGGCGACGGTTGAAGGCCCCCGGTCTCGCGACCGCGAGGCTGACGCCTCAGCCGTTCCGCGACACCCGGCGAAGTCTTCGCGGTCGCTTCAATCGCTAAGTCGGAACTTTTCGCGCCTCTTCAGCGTGCGAACCGCTTCCACAAGCGCTATCCAGCTGTCGGTCGGTCTTGGGACTGCACCGGCCTCGCGTACGCCCCAGTGATGCGAACCGCGCCCTGGCCGTCGCCGGTCTGCGGAACCGGTGAGCGCCGCGATGTTCCTGCTCGTGGGCTTGTTGCCGGCCACAGGCCGACACAACAAAGCGACACGAACTACCGTCGAGAGGACCACTTCAACTCCAAGCGACGAAGCGCCCATCCGCCTGTACCACCTGCGCCACACCCACGCCACTCTGGCCTTGCAGGCCGGCGTCCACCCCAAGGTCGTGTCCGAGCGATTGGGTAACGCCACCGTCTCGATCACGCTCGACACCTGCTCGCACGCCATCCGGGCCATGCACGAGGATGCGGCAGCGCTGATCGCGGGGCTGGTACTCTCGAGCTAGCAGACGAGGCCGAGGCTGCGCTCCCAGTGGAGTCTCTCGGCACGTACAAGAGCCGGCGCGGGCCGCTGTTCGGCACCTCAACGAGCCAATGTTCTCCGCCTCGGCGACAGCTTCAGCGCACGGCCGACTCCAGTGAGCACGGCCCCATCGCACACTTGCCGCAGGCGTCGGCCAGCTCCTCCGAGTCGAACGTCTTGGCGAGTGCGAGCAGGCGACGGTTGCAGCGCTGCTTGTGGATGGTGCCCTCCATGCTCAGCGCGTCGATCGGGCAGCGGCTGATGCACTCCGAGCAACTGCCGTCGTAGAAGCTCAGGCAGCGTTCCTTCGCGGGTGGGGTCTCCCACTCCAGCTCGACGTCGATGAT
>PLTW01000012.1:2080-7296 GCA_003164655.1 Actinomycetota bacterium | reverse complement strand
TCCAGCGGCGGATGTTGCTCTCGCCTGAGCCGGCATCGCCGGTGAAAAGCGGCGAGCCGTTGAAGACGATGGCCAGACGCGAGCCCTCAGGCTTGATCTTGGCGATCATGTGTTGCAGGAAGAGGAAGGAGCCGTCGTTGATGCGCGGCAGGCCGGCGCCGAAGCGGCCGTCGAAGCCCAGGGTCTCAGCCTCGTCGCGGACGAAGCGTTCCTGGGGCCTCCACTCCACGCCGAAGGGCGGGTTGGCCAGCAGNNGGTTGTACTCCTGGCCGTAGCACTCGAGGCGCGCCTGGGGGTTGAGCTCACGCAGGTAGTCCTCGGCCACCGAGAGCATGCCGCCGGTGCCGCAGGCCGGGTCGCACAGGGTGCGCACAATGCCGGGCTTGGTCAGGGCTGCGCTGTCGGGCTCGAAGAGCAGGTTGACCATGAGGCGGATGACCTCGCGCGGCGTGAAGTGGTCGCCGGCGGTCTCGTTGGCGGCCTCTGAGAACTTGCGTACCAGCTCTTCGAAGATGTAGCCCATCTCGACGTTGCTTACCGCGTCGGGGTGCAGGTCGATCTCGGCGAACTTCTTGACGACCAGGTAGAGGCGGTCGGCCTTGTCGAGTTTCTCGATCTCGGCCTCAAATCCGAAGTACTCGATGATCTCGCGCGCCCGCGAGCTGAAGCTGGCGATGTACTGCTGCAGGTTGGGGGCGACGTTGGCCGGGTCGTCGGTGAGCTTGGGGAAGTCGAGGCGGCTGGTGTTGTGGAAGGCCTGCCCGGCTGCGTGGTTGAGGATGGGCTCCTGGTTCTTCACCGTGCCGCCCTTGAGGCTCTCGTACCTGGCCAGCACATCGGCCTTGGTTGGCTCCAGGACGCAGTCGAGGCGGCGCAGGACGGTGAGCGGCAGAATCACTTTGCCGTACTGGGCGGGCTTGTAGGGACCGCGCAGGAGGTCGGCGACGCTCCAGATGAAGCTGACCTTGTCGGAAAAGCCGTTCACGATGGCTCGTCGCTTGGACCGTCAGACATCCCCCGCTCCCTCGGTCGATGCTGTCGATTGTATCGGTTGCGGGAGACAGACAGTGAGAGGGCGACGCCAACAGAAGGGCTTTGCACCTGACTCCACGACATGTTCGGCGTTCGCTTCTCCTGCACAGCGCGCCCCACGCCGACTTCGTGCCGACCGTCACGCATTGGCCGCGAGGCTGGGTGTACCGCCTAGATTCATACGCTGACTCTTGCGTGCCGATTAGGGATTCTAAGATCAACTCGAAGGCTGCCATGACCTACGAAGACCAGCAGGAAGGCGTTCAGCCTGCCGGGCCGTGCTGGCTTATCGCGACCCTCGGGCCGGCCACGGGCTTGTCCGGCAAGTTGATCACCTTCGATGGATCAGCTTTCGCCGTTGCCGGTTACGGCCCGGTCAATCCTGCCCACATTCTGAGCTGCGAGCGGCAGTGGGACCTGGTGTGGGCCTCGCCGGACGCGCGGGCGCTCGTCGAGGAACGGGCAAACGCTGCGTCTTCGGATGAGACTGAACCGGTCGCTGCCTACCAGCCAGCGGTCCCCGCCACGGCCCTTCCACGAATGAGCCCTCGACGCCGCTGGGCTGTGGCACTGGTGGCCTCAGCCCTCGTGCTGATCGTCGCGGTCGCACTTCTGCCGGGCTTGGTCGGGCACCGACCTTCTGTCGCCCAGCAGCCGTTGTCTCAGTCGCCAGCGCTCTCGCAACCAGTCTCGCGCAGCTCTTTGAACTGGGCCGGCTACGTGGCCACCGGCGGCCAGTTCACCAGTGTTGAAGCAAGCTGGAGCCAGCCCACGGCGTCGGCTTCCGTCAGCAGACACTTCAGTGTCTGGGTCGGTCTGGACGGCGCCAACAACACGACCTGCGAGCAGGTCGGCACCGTGGCCTGGACGGGGGGCGGCTTAGCCTTCTACGAGATGCTGCCACGACCGCCGGTCTATGACCCCGCCTTCCACGGCTTCTCCAGTCTTGAGCTCCCGGTCCATATCGCCATTGCGCCGGGCGACGAGATCACCGCCAGGGTCAACTACCAGGGCGACCACCGCTTTCAACTGAGCCTCCTCGACCAGACGCAGCACCTGTCCTTCTCGACTACGCAGACGCTCATGGCCGCTACCTGCACCAGCGCAGAGATCATCGTTGAGACTCACTACCAGGGCGGTCAGGGGCCCGCTTCGTTTTGGCCGATTGGCTTCACGGGGTGCAAGATCAATGGTCGCTCGCTGAGCGCTGCGCACCTGACCCTGCTGTGGACGTCTACGCCTCCCGCAGCGCGACCGTCGCCACTGCTGCGTGACGGCTCCACCTTCCTCGTGACCCACAACTAGTCGCGCCCCGCGCGCCGAAGCTCATGAGGTGGAGACGACGAAGTCGTGATCGGCTGGAGCGACTCGTCGGGCGCTCGGCACTCAAGCACTGTGCGGCTTGCTTCGGGACCAGCCCACTGAACGATGCCAACATTGGACGAGCCGGGCTGGCCGGGCGACAATGAGATCGTAGCTCCTCCTCAGAGGGGCGAAGTGAGGCCGCCGGCGTCCGCGCCACTGGCGGCCTCGTCCATGTGACGACCAACGTCATCCTGGTAGTCTGGTGACCCTCCGCTCCGTCGTCGGCGTCTACCGATCGAGCGTCAGGGCGACCGCGGAGGACTCGAGCCCGTCCAAGTTGATTCTCGCATGAGCCAGGATCGACTCCAGCACGAAGCCGAAGGACAGGCCTCAACGACAAGAGCCGCCGCGTCGGGCCGTGGGGCAACCGACGCGCACAATGCCCGACTCTGGCAAGGAGCTGAGGAGGGCTTCTCAGGCGGCTCCACCTATCTCGGTCAGCTTATCCTCGCCGGTCGTGGTGCCCAGACCGAGCTCGCCCCAGAAGTTGTCACCGCAGGTCCACAGCGTGCCGTTGCTTGTGAGGGCCGTGGTCTGCTCGTAGCCGCAGGAGACGGTCGACCAGTCGCTGCCGGTACCGACCCGGGTCGGGGAGGTGACGGTCTGGCCCATGTGACCCAGACCGAGATTGCCGGAGGTGGTGGAGCCCCAGGTCCAGAGACCCCCGTCGGCCCTGACGGCCAGGTTGAAACCGTAGCCGGCTGAGACAGCCCTCCAGGTGTTGACCGTGCCAACCTGGGTCAGGGTGTTTCTGTCGTTGGTATCGCCCAGGCCGAGCTGAGAACTTTCGTTGTGGCCGCAGGCCCATAGTGTGCCGTCACTTCTGAGAGCCAGGGTGTACCAGTCGCTGCCCGAGACGGCGGCAGCCGTCCAGGTATCGGAGCCCACCTGGGTGAAGATGTCGGTCCCATCGCTGGCGCCCAGACCGAGCTGGCCCCGCATGTTGTCGCCGCTGCCCCAGAGGGTGCCGTTGCTCTGGATGGCCATGGTGTACCCCATTCCGCAAGAGACGGCCGTCCAGGTGTCGAGGCTGCCGACCTGGGTCGGCGAGTTGGTCTGGTTTTCGTTGTTCAGACCGAGCTCGCCGCTGCCGTTGTTCCCCCAGCCCCAGAGGGCGCCGTTGCTCTGGATGGCCAGGGTGTCGACGTAGCCGGCCGAGACCGCCTTCCAGGTGCTGCCCGGGTCGACCTGGGTGGGGGTGGCGTGGACGTTAGTGTCGGCTGAGCCCAGGCCGAGCTCGCCGTCGCTGTTGTCGCCCCAGGCCCAGAGGGTGCCGTTGCTCTTGATGGCCAGGGTGAAGTCCTGGCCGCAGGAGACGGCCTTCCAGGTGCTGCCCGGTTCGACCTGGGTGGGGGAGTTTCTCTCGGCGGTGCCGCCCAGGCCGAGCTGGCCGTTGTCGTTGTCGCCCCAGGCCCAGAGGGTGCCGTTGCTCTTGAGGGCCAGGGTGTGAGCCTGGCCGCAGGAGACGTACGCCCAGGCGTTGACGGTGATCACGACGTCTTTGCTGATGACCGTGATGCGGCCCGCCCTGTACTGGGCCACGAGCCGCCAGGTGCCCTTCTTGGTGAGCGTCACCGTGACCGCATAGGCGTGTTTGGAAGAGAGCTTCGCCGTGGCGAAACTCCGCCACTTGCTGCCCACTCGCTCGAGAATCGCGACCGACTTGACGTGGGAGCTGGCGTGGCTGACCGTGCCCCTCAACAGCAGTGTCTGGCCCAACGTGACGGTCTTCGCGGCCGCCCTGAGGCTCACCGCGGGTTTGGCCGCCGCCAGTGCGTTGGCCGACGGCAGGAGGAGGAACAGCGTCATGGCAAAGGCGACGCCCAGAGCGATCCGGCAGCATTTCACGGCACTCTCCTTAGGCTCGAAGCAGTCAGGGGCGGTGCGCGAGGCTGACGACGGTCTGTGCACGATCAACCGAGTCCTCCGCAGCGCACAGCACAGTACGAGACGCCCGACGGCCTGTCAAACACCGGTGAGAGAGAGCCGCAGGTGAGTACTTGGTGTGCACAAGCCCCGCGCTGCCGGTCAGAATGGCGTTCCACTCTGCACAAGACCTTCGGACCTGCTCTTGTGTGATGTGATTCCAGCGCGCCTTTCGGTCTCCTCGTCGCCGGCGTGAGCCCCCCGAGCATGTCCAGATACGAGGGCCGCCGAGGCTGGCCGGAGCACGGCAGGACGGCGGCACGCAACCTCCGCCTCGGCCTCAGACGATTGGCGGCGCTCACCAATAGCATCCGTGTCATCGCACATGCCCATCAGCAGGTGCTCGTGGCAGTGTTCTCCGACGATCAGCCATCCGAGGCGGCCGGCATCTTTCAGGTCGGGACAGTGGCGGCGACGGCGATCGACGCGGTGACCGGGACGTCCTGAGTCCAACCTGGCCTCGCGGCCGACGCGCACGCGTTGGCGCGAGCAGCTACAGGCCCGCTCGGCTTGGGCTGCCTGCTGGTCTTGCCGCACAGGGCCCTGTCGTCGATGCGCTGCCGCCGCCTCGCAAGGCATCGCGCGGCAAGCAGCGCCTTCGCTGAGCCCGCGGCCGCAGGGCCGCCGGTGCGCCGGCCCTCCGTGACCCCGACACCCGCTGCCGGGCTATGATGTGCTGACCACTACGGCCAGCAAGGAGTGCTCAAGCCCGCCGATGAAGATCTTCGTCGCCTTCGTGCACCTCGTCTTCGCCACCACTTGGCTGGGCGGCGCCTTCTTTCATGTCGTCATCCTGCAGCCCAGGCTGAACGCGCTGCCAGCGGTCGAGCGGCGTACCATGGCGCGCTCGCTACGAGCCACCATGACTCCGCTGCTGGCGATAAGCGCCTTGC
>PLTW01000012.1:0-2013 GCA_003164655.1 Actinomycetota bacterium | reverse complement strand
TTGCTCTTCTTCTGGTTGCCCTGGCCACCATGGCCGTGGCCCGCTACAGCTGAGAGTCCTTGCTCGGCGGGCGGCGGCGCAATCTGGCGGCGCTAGCGTCGCCCACGCGGCCTACGAACCGCCTCTCTGAGCGGGTCCAGCGCCACTCGTGGTCGGCTGAGCGCTCATGGCCTGCTCGATGGCCTTCGCCAGCTTCACTCGGGCGGCATCGTAGGCGGCCGGCGAGGTGACGTACTTCGGGAAGTTGAAGGTATGTCCGTAGGCGATCTTGTACGGGTACCAGGTGATGCTCTTCACGACGGAGCGCACGAACTTGGCTCCGCAGAGCCTGGTCGCGAGCTTGAGGTACTCGAGATCCTGGAAGCCGTCGCGCAGCGCCTCGAGTCGTAGCGACGACGCCGGCGGCGCGTCTCTGTCGTCCAGCCCGTAGCGGGGATAGTAGCCGGGGTAGATGAGGCTGCCCTCGCCGTTGGCGACGCGACCGTCGGGGTACTGAAACGACAGCGGATCCTGGTAGGGGTCACGCCTGCCCGCGCCGCTCAGCGCATTGCCCCACCTGTCGACGTTCCAGTAGAGCATGCCGTCGACGTTCCATTGGTACATCAGCCAGCCCCAGACCTGCTCGTCGGCCAGCGACTTGTCGATCACGAAGTTGGGCAGCTTGGCCACCGAGGAGTCGTAGTAGGGGTACCACCACACCTGGGCGCCCTTGGCCTGGAGCTTGCGCAGCACGGGCACGCGGCCAAAGAAATAATAGTAACGCACGCACCAGATATCGATGTCGTTCCAGAGGAACTTGTTGGCCGGCAACAGGGGCCCCAGGCTGGTGGGGCGCGGGTCGTCGGTAAGCAGGAACTTGGCGCGGAACCCGAGCCTGGCACTGGCCTTGTGCAGCGTCCGCGCCAGCCCCTCGGCGCGATGTTCGGCGGCCGTGCTTGTCGGCTCGTCGACCGGGTAGGCGACGGCCTCGTTTTGCCAGCCGTTCTCCTGGTACACGCGCAGCACGTTGGTGAGGTAGTTCTCGAGAGTCGCGTTACCAGGCTTGAACGTCCACGAGAAGCCGGGACACCAGCTGAGCCACGGCAGGCGCGCGATCGACATGTCGAGGCCGTCTGAGGCCAGGTACGGCCGGAGCTCGCTGGCAAAGGCCGTGGCGCCGATGCCTCCGTTGGCCTGCACATGGGGCGCCGCCTTGGGCATCAGCGGAGTGACGCCATGCTGCTCGAGCATCGCGTAGGTGGCGAGCGCGTTGCTGCCGACCGTCTTGAAGTTCACCGTGAACCCCGTGTGCACGCTGAGGCGCTGCCAGCCGAAGCTCCACACCTGGAGGTTGACGGGAACCGCGACCTGTTCGCTGCCGTTTGCCACCTGCAAAGTGCCGCGGTAGATGCCGGCCTGCGAGCCGTACGGGACGTGGAACAGAAGGTAGAGCGAGGAGCTGCCGGCCGGCACGCTGAGCACCTGGCCGAAGTTCCGGGGCAGCAGAGGGTCGGGGTACAGGCCGGGCTTGGCTCCAGTGCCGGTGGTCGGGTGGCGGATGGGCACGAAGGCCACCTGGTCGAGGGCGGCGTTCGTCGTCAGGAAGGGATCGCTGTCGGCGGCCCACGTCACGACCACGTGGCGCTGGGCGCTGCCTCTCAGGCCGACGATCACACCCTCGTACTCGCCGCCGGCAGCCGTCAGTTCAGCAACGTGTTGTGTGCCCGGCTTGGTCGCGGGGAAGACGCGCGTCGTGCCAAGGGCGGTCCACACGGCGGCCTGCGCGACGGGTACAAAAGCCAGCAGCACGCAGATCGCAGCGAGCACAATCGCGGTCACACCAACGGCGGGACATGAGCCGATCAGGCGTCTTGGCAGTTTCACTTTGAGTCCTCACTCACACCGAGGTCGTGTCGCGAGCGTGCTCCAGACAGTATCGGCAATCGACCCGCGGCGCTAGATGAACCACGTCTTGCGCGCCATCCCGGCCGCGCGGCTCGGCCGCGCATATCACACCCTGACATGTGCGGCCCC
>PLTW01000147.1 GCA_003164655.1 Actinomycetota bacterium | reverse complement strand
GAGCTCGTCCCTGTTGGCCATAGCGTGCAACTCCTCCTCGAAAGTCGTGCCGTCCATTCGCGCATGGTAAGGCGAAGTGAGTTGTGCAAGCGGCTCCTCGCAGGCGGAGTGCGCGCCGCGGGAGAGCCGCCCGACGTCGCGCCCAAGTATACAGGACGATCGCAGGCAAGCGCGGGTCGCGATCGCCTGCGGCTCGCCGGCCGGCCGTGGGGCTCGCCGGCCGGTCGAAGGCCTTCGCCGGCCGGCTTGATACACTACGCACATGCGATACTACGGCGCCGTCATCCGGCCTCCGAGCGAAGCCTCGAGCCTTATCGTGCAGGTGACCTTCGGCTGCTCCAACGCCTCCTGCGACTTCTGCTCGACCTATCTCGACAAGCCCTTCGCGGTGCGGCCGCCTCACGAGGTCGAGCGCGACATCGCGGGCCTGCCCGAGAGCATCAAGGCGCGCGTGCGGCGCGTCTTTCTGGCCGACGGCGACGCCCTGGCGCTGTCGCGCCGCCGGCTCGACGACCTGCTGAGCCTGCTGCGCCGCGAGCTGCCCGCACTCGAACGGGTGAGCTGCTACGCCAACGCCCAGAATCTGCTCAAAAAGAGCCCCGCCGACCTGCGCGCCATCCACGAGGCCGGCCTCGAGCTGCTCTACCTGGGCCTCGAATCCGGCGACGATGCCACGCTGGCGGCCATCCACAAAGGAGTGACGGTGGCCCAGCAGATCGAGGGTTGCGCCAAGGCTGCGGCGGCCGGCTTTGCCCTGTCGGTCACGGCCATCCTCGGGCTGGCCGGCCCGCAGCGTTCGGCGCTGCACGCCACGGCCACCGGCGAAGCGCTGTCGGCCATCGACCCCCAGTACATCGGGGTGCTGAGCCTCATGGTCGAGCCCGGCACGCGCCTCGCGGCGCGGGTGCGCAGCGGCGAGTTCGTCGTGCCCGACGCACTCACCATGCTGGCCGAGCTGCGCGGCATGATCGCCGCCACGACTGTGACCGACGCCGTGTTTCGCTCCAACCACGCTTCGAACTATCTGCCGGTCGGCGGCCGCCTGCCGCACGACAAGGCGGCGATGCTGACGGCCCTCGACGCCGTTCTCGCGGCGCCGGAGCGGGCCCGTCTCAAGCCCGAGGAGTGGCGGCTGCTGTAGCGGCCCTGCCCCACGACCGAACCGGCGCGGCGGCGGCCGGCCCGAGGTCTCAAACAGCGTGATCGAGATCGTCGACTACGACCCGGAGTGGCCTCGCCTGTTCGAGGGGGCGGCGGCGCGCCTGCGCGCCGCCGCCCCCTCCCTCATCGTCGCCGTCGAGCACATCGGCAGCACGGCGGTCCCCGGACTCGCGGCCAAGCCCATCGTCGACCTCATGCCGGCGGTCGCGACCGGCCGGCTCGACGACCTCGACCGCTGCGTCGAGCCCTTCGTCGCCCTGGGTTACGAGTACATCGCCAAGTACGAGGATGAGTTGCCCTACCGCCGCTTCTTTAAGCTGCGAGCGGCCGACCGGCAACACAACGTCCATCTCGTCGAGCGAGGCAGTGAGTTCTGGGTGCGCCATCGGGCGTTTCGCGACATTCTGCGAACGCACCCCCCGGTGGCCGCCGACTACGCGGACCTCAAGCGCTCGCTGGCGCTACGCTACGACGACGTCGGCCCCTATACCGACGCCAAGACCGGCTTCATCGAATCGACGCTCGCCGCGCTGGGGCCGTCTGGCACACCCCGCTGACGGCGCCGGCCACCGGGTGGTCCCGCCGCAGTCGTGGCTGCGGCAGTGTCGGTCGCGGGGTCGCCCCGCCGCAGTCGAGGCCGCGCGGCAGTGTCAGTCGCGCCGCTCGCCCTCGCGCAGGTACGAGCCGTAGCCGCGCTTGAACCTGGTGGCGGCGTACTTCTGCAGCTTCCACTCAGGAATGCGGCATTCGGGACAGGCCTCGAAGAACAGCTTGTTGCGCAGCCAGCGGGCCGAGCGACTGTTCTTGGAGTCGCGCACGATCATGGTCTTGCCGCAATGGGTAGTGAGGCGCGCCCGCGAGCCCAGTACCTCGAACTCCTTGATGCCGTGCAGCAGGCCGCGTCGCGAGGGCCACAGCTTCATCTTCTCGACGAGCCTGAAGAGCGGCACCTGCTTGCGGTAGTAGACGGCCTTGTGAGGATCGGTCGGCATCTGGAGAGTGTAGCAAAGCACCGGCCAGAGCGCGGCCCGGCCCAGGGGTCAGGTGAAGGTGCGATAGAACGGCGTACCGTCGTACACCGCCCGGGTGGCGTGCCCGTCGATCACCGTGTCGAACGACAGGCGGTCGGGCAGCCAGCAGGGCGCGCCGACACGAAAGACGCCGTCGGGCAGCGGCACGAGCTCGAGCTCATCGGCCGGGTAGAGCCAGGGCGCCACCATCAACAGGCGGCCGCGCCGCGAGATCACGCGAAAGACGGGGTTCCAGGGATCGTGTGAGCGGTAGGCGCCGGTGAGCGGCGCCCACGACGGGTCGGCGGCGGACGCCGCTGGCAACGCCCACCCTTCGCGCGCAAACCACGAGGGGCCGAACGAGAGCGCGACGACGGCTCCGCCGTCGTCGCGCTCGAAACGCAGATGGAACCGGTCGCAGCCGGAGTGCGGCGCCAGGAACAGGTCGTCGCCGCGACGTTCGAGGACGACCTCGGAGCCGGCCTCGTCGATGTCGCCGACCGGTTCGGCGCTCCTCTCGGCCGCGTCCAGGACGCGCAGGAACAGACGGCCGTCGCGGGCGGCGAGGGTGAGCCGGTCGACATCGCCGTCGTCGAGGCACGGGATCGCCCCGCCGGCGCGGGGATCCGGCATCTCGTCGCCGGCGGGCGGTCGCGGCTCGATGGCAGCGTCGATCGCCGCCGCGACATAGGCGCCGGCGTACTCGACCGCCGCCTCGCCGACGATCGTCGGGTCGACGGGCGGCGACGGCGAGGTCACGGTCGCCCCCGCGAGCGCCGCCCGAAGCGCCTCCAACGCGAAGCGTGCGATATCGAGGCGATCGTCGAGCCCGTTCAGCAGCACGATCACCCCGACGCCCGTCGCCGCTTCGGTCACGAGCAGGCTGTTGAAACCGAGCATGCCGCCCGAGTGGCCGACGCACTCGTAGCCGTCGAGTGACTGACTCACGAGGCCGTAGCCGTAGTGCGCGCCCCGCTCGTCGGGGTCTTCGACCACCCTGGCAGTCCAGAGCGCGAAGCTCTCGTCGGTCAGCAGACGGCCGCCGGGAGCCGCGCCGCGGTTCAGGATCAGCCGCGCGTAGGCCAGCATGTCGGTCGCCGAGGAGACGATGCTGCCGTCGGCCGTGCAGCTCGCGACGAGCGGCGCCTCGACGAGCGGTCTGCCGGAGTGGGCCGGCCGGTCGTCGCAGAGCCGCTGGTAGCCGGTCGCCACCGGCAGCGGCGAGTCGCGCCTGATGGTCGTCTCGGTGTCGGTCATGGCCAGCGGCGCCACGATGCGGGCGGCCACCAGCCGGTCGACCGGGACCCCGGTCACGGCCTCGAGGGCCAGGCCGACGAGCTTGTAGCCGTCGTTGGAGTACAGAAAGTGTTCGCCGGGCCCGCAGGTCGCCTCGGTCTTGCGCAGCGACCACAGCGCGTAGCGCGCCTCGGCGCTGAACTCGGTGCCCATGGGCAGCCCCGACGTGTGGCTGAGCAGGTGGTGCAGCGTGATCGGGGCAAAGCGCGAACGCAGCGAGAACCAGGGCACGTAGTCGGTCACCGGCGCGTGCAGATCGACGCGGCCGGCCTCGTGTTCTTGCAGAACCAGCGCAGCCGCGAACGACTTGCTGATCGAGCCGATCTGGAAGCGCGTGTCGGGTTCGACCGGCGTACGGGCGGCGATGCCCGCGAGGCCGTGACAGACAAAGCCCAGGGTGCGCTCGCGGTCGGTCAACCCGACGGCCACGCCGGGAGCGTGCAGCCGCGACAGACGCGCGGCGACGAACTCGTCGATCGCCGCGAGGGCTTCGGATACGCGATCAAGGCTCTCGGCGGACGCGCTGGGATCAGGGCTCATGCAGCCTCCGTGGCGTTCGTGACCCGCCGACGGGGAGCGTGTAGCCACCCCCCTGAGAGACGATTCTGGCGGGGAGTAGGGGAGTTACACCCCTCTACGCGGATTTAGAGTCCGCGCTGATCCTTCCGATCGACCCCCCGCGCCGCTTCCTAGGCTAGCGCATCGCGGTGCCGCCGCAAAGCGCTTCGACGGCCATAACGGCGACGCCGAGAGCGAGCGGCTCGTGTACGAGCCGCTCGCTCAGCGCCCGGGCGGCGGCGGCCGTGACGCCGGGCGGCAGGCCGGGCGAGCAGACGACGCCGTCGGCGCCGACCCAGTCGGCGTCGATGAGATCGGGCGTCGGCGTGGCGTCGAGCACAAGGCGGCTGCGCGAAAGGCCGTCGGCCAGCGCGACCGGCGTGACCGGCAGCGTGCCGGCCACCGCCGCGAGGCGCGCGCCGTCGAGCTCACAGACCAGCACGTCGGCGCCGAGCTCCACGAGGCGCGCCGCCGCCGCCCGGCCGACGGGGCCGAGGCCAATCACTAGGACCGGCCGGCCGGCGACGCCGCCCGGGCCCGCGGCCGCGTCGAGGGCCGCGACGTAGGCGTGAGCGGTGCAGGGGTCGTCGTCGGCCACCACGCGAGCGGCGAGGTCGAAGGCCAGAAAGGTGCGGTCGTCGGCGGCAAAGACCAGGTCGTCGCCGTCGCGGAGCGCCTCGGCAAACCCGGCGACGTCGCTCTCGGCGGTCACGCGCGCCGCCCGGCAGCCGAGACGGGCGCAGATCGCCGCGACGCACTCGACGAAACCCGGGATGAGGCCCTCGCCGCTCGTTATGGGCACGACGGCGGCGGCGGCGTGGACGAGGGCGTCGCGAGCGACGCCCTCGTCCACGCCGCAGGCCCTCGCGGCCAGCGCCACCAGGTCGCAGCCGGTGAGTCCCACAAGAGCCCGCTCGACCTCGTCGAGATGCGCCGTGAGGGCGCGCACGTCGCCTTCGACAAGGCGCGTCACGATGCGCCTGGGCCGAGCGCGGACCCCGAGTCGACGGCGCAGGCCGACTCGTGGGCGGGTGCGGACTCGGGCGCGATCTCGAGACCGTGCTCGTCGGCGAGGCGCGCGACCGCGGCGGCGGCCCGCTCGCGGGCCGCCGCCGCGGTCGCGCCGCGGGTCATGAGCACCGCGACCCAGCGGCCCCGCGAGGCGCCGGTCTCGGGGCGGTCGGTGAGCACCACGTCGGCGCCGTACAGGCCGTCGCAGCGCCGCAGCGGACCGGCCCCGCCCACGATGTGCTCGCCGAGCACCTCGACGCGACCGTCCTCGACCAGCACGTGCTCATATACGGCGCCGCGCCGCGCCCGGGGGGCCATGACCGGCGGCCGCCCGGCAGCCACGGTCTCGGCCAGCAGCGCGACGATGTTCGCGTCGCTTGCATGGTACACGGCGGCGGGTGTCTGGCTGGGCAGGCGCGCGTCGATCTCGATCACCTTGGGCGTGCCGTCGGCGGCCACCATCACCTCGACGTCCATCACGCCGCCGAGCGCCACGCCCTCGGCCAGGCGCCGGGCGGCGGTGTCGAGCGCCGCCAGCGTGGCGGCGCTCACCGCCGCCGGCCACCGCGCGCCGTCGGCCGGCGCTGCGCCCGCATGTTCGCCCGGTGCCGCGCCCGCGCCTTCGACCGGCGCGACGACGCGCTTGCAGTCGTACGCCGCGTCGAACTCGAGAAAGGTCGGCAGCAGGGTCAGCGCCTCGCCGCCGAAGGCGATCACCTCGATCGACAGCGACGGTCCGGCGACGAGCTCCTCGATCACCGCCTGGGCGCCCTGGGCGGCCAGCGCCGCGCGCGCCAGGGCGAGGCCGGGCTCTGACGAGACGAGCTGCACGCCGGTGCTGCCGCTGCCCACGCTCGGCTTGACCACCACCGGAAACCCGCAGCGCGGCCAGGGCAGCGGACACGGCACGCCGAGCCGCTCGAACAGGGCATTGGAGCGCAGCTTCGACTGCGTCACGGCGTAGGCGTCGAAGTCGAAGAGCAGCGGCAGGCCCATGCGGGGCACGAACGAGCTCAGGAACTGAAGCGCGCGATCGTCCTCGCAGGCCGGCAGGACGGCGTCGCACGACAACAGGACCTCACGGGTGCGCGCCGGGTCGGTGGTCACGTCGAAGACGTGGACCTCGGCGGCCAGGCCGGCCGCCGGGCGCTCCGCGCGCCGGTCGATCAGCACGACCTCGTAGCCGGCCTCGCCGGCCAGGTAGGCGGCCTCGGTGCCCTGCAGCTTGCCGCCGACGATGGCCAGTCTCATGCCTTGTTCCCCGCCGTCGCCTGCGGCGCTCTCACGCGGGCCACCTTCAGACCGACGCCGTGCTGCCGGCCGCGACGCGGCGCCGGCGCGCGGCCGAGACCCAGTCGGCGTACTCGCCCGGCGTGGCTACGCGCAGCCCCGCCGCGGCGAGGCGTACGGCCACCTCGGGAGCTGTGCGCAGGCCTTCGTCGATGTCGAGCTCGGACTGCGAGACGCCGGCCAGGCCGGCGTCGGGCGGCACGATCGAGGTGACGACGTTGGCGCCGGCGGCGAGGCGCGGCTCGAGGCCCGCGATGCCGTCGACGTCGAGCGAGGCCGGGATCAGCCGATCGGGCATGACGAGGCGCATGGCGGCGATCGTGACCAGCTCGCCCAGGCGTTCCGCCGGCGCCAGGTGGGCGAGCGGCGTGCCGCGCTGCGGCACGAAGGTCATGACGCGCACCTGATCGACGGGCTCGTCCCTCATGGCGGCGACGGTCAGGGCGCGCTGGCCGACCGTCTCCCCCACCCCCAGCAGCATGCCGTCCTCGACCAGCATCCCCAGGGCGGCGGCCTCGAGACGCGCTCGGGCTCTCTGGTCGAAGTCCTGGCCGGTGCGCAGCCGCGCGTACACCTCGCGGTCGTGGATCTCCTGGTAGCAGGCATACCACTCGGCGCCGGCGTCACGCAGGGCCGCCAGCACGTCGGGCGTGACGACGCCGGGCGAGGCCATCACCGGCAGACCGGTGGCCGCCTTCACCGCGCTCACCAGCTCGACGAGCGCGCCGAACTCGTGCCCGGCGAAGTAGAGCGGGTCCTCGCCCATCGTCAGGTCGATCAGATGGACGCCCGACGCCGCCAGGCCGGCGCTGATCGCGACCACTTCGTCGCGCGACTTGCGATACCGCGGGCTCTGGGCGTTGCCCCGCCGGTACAGGCAGAACGTGCAATCGTTGCGGCACCAGGTCGAGAAGTAGACGAAGCCGTAGAGAAACACGGCGTCGCCGAAGTGCCGGCGGCGCAGCTCGGCGGCGGCCGCGAAGAGCGGCGCCGCGGCGGCCGCGTCGTCGATCGCCAGCAGCGTCTCGATCTCGCCGGTCGCGGGCGTCTCGCCGGCCAGAGCGCGGCCGATGATGCCCTCGATCTCGGCCCGGCCGGGGTTCGTGGTCACGGCCGTTCCGGCCCGCAGTCCGATTCGGGCTCGGGCGGCAGGAAGCGCAGCACCTCAGCGACCGGCAGGCGCGGTGTCGCGGCCGGCCGGCCTGCCGGCCGGCCGGCCGCGACGAGCGCCACCAGGCGAGCCGGCTCCTCGACCCCGAGAAGCTCTTCGAGGCGCCGGGCGGCCAGGACGGGCGCGCTCATCCAGCAGGCTCCGTAGCCCAGCACGTGGGCCGCGGTGACGAGCAGCTGGACGGCGGCGCCGACGCTCTGCAGGTCGGGCCGGGCGCGCAGCCGGTCGCGCTCCTCGCGCGGCACGCCGTGCGCCGCCAGCAGACGATCGCCGTGCGACTCGTAGGGCAGCCCCAGGACGGCGATGGCCAGCGGCGCGTCGGCGAAGAAGGTCGAGTAGCCGCGCATGGCGCGCGTCGCGGCCAGCGGGCCCGCCGCTTCGGCTTCGGGCCAACCGGCCATCTCGTCCATGCGCGCTTCGACGGCGTCGCGCATGGCAGCCAGCAGGGCGGGGTCGTCGACCGCGACGAACCGCCACGGCTGGGCGTTGCCGGCGTTGGCCGCCAGTGTGGCCAGACGCACCATCTCGCGCACGTCGTCGCGCGGCATCGGGTCGGTCGTGAACCGGCGCACGCTGTGACGGCCTTCGACGGCGGCCACGAATCCGGAAAGGGCTGCGGGCGGAGGTTGGTCACTCATCACGCACCCATGGTACCAGAGCCGCCAGGGAGCGTTCTTTCTTGAGATCGTGGGCCGTCCGCCGCCGCCCCGGCCACACGGTGAGGCTGAGCCGCCGAGCGCAGGCGGGCCGGCGTTTGCCGGCCCGCCTGCGCTCGGCGTGCCGGGCAGGTCAGGCCCGAGTCACCGGCTCCCTGTCGGCCTTGTCGATCTTGAGATCGATGGCCAGGACGTGCGGGTTCTGACAGAAGACGATGCACTGCGGCGTGCCGTCGCACAGATCGCACTTGTAGGCGACCTTGCGCTCGGGGTGCTCGTGGATGACGCCGTAAGGACAGGCGTCGTAGCAGTCGCCGCAGTTGCTGCACTTGTTCTCGTCGACGACCAGTACGTGCCCCGCTGAGACGCCCTCGAACTTCGCCGCGCTGTCGAACGCGCCCTCGGGCTCGAGGGTGACCACCCGCGTCTCGATGGCGCCCTCGGGACAGGCCTCCTGGCATTTGGCGCACGCGGTCTGCAGGCAGGTGAAGCCCTTGATCTCGGTCGTGGTCGGGTTGCACTCGGAGCGCAGCCGCGCCACCGACGGCCGGTAGGCGCCTTCGTGGTACAGCGAGCAGGCAAGCTCGCACATATGACAGGCGGTGCACTTCTTGCGTGAGATCATGACATGTGGCATGACGGCTCCCTGTCCTTTCAGCGCCCCGCCGGCAGGCGGACGTCGACGCCGAGCTCGCTGAGCTTTGCCTCGGTGGGCACACCCTTGGCGTCCCAGCCGCGCAGCTCGTAGTAGCGCCGCAGCGAGTCGGCCCAGGTGGCTTCGCCGATGGCCTGACCGGCCGACGGCCCACTGGTGTGCGCGAACTTCTCGCTGTAGAGCTTCTTGGGCAGCGTGTCGGCCTCGACGCCCTCGCGCAGGTTGAACAGCCGGCCGAGGTTCCAGACGCGCTCGCCGATGAGCATGACCTCATCTTCGGACAGCTCGCGGCCGTAGATGTGCAGGAGCATCTGCGAGACCTGCAGCGGGTTGACCGCCCAGAAGTCGCACCAGATGCCGCAGAACTTGATCGAGCTGAAGTTCTGGCTTATGAAGTCGGGCGGCCGGTTGCTGATGGCGCCCTCGACCTTGCCCTCCATGGTGGCGGCCGGCACGGCGCCCGAGAGGATCTCGTCGCCGACCGAGTAGGTGCGCATGTGACAGCCGCCGCGGTCTGACGTGGCGTAGCTGATGCTCATGCCGAACGCGCCTCGCGGGTCGTAGCCGGGCATCTCGAGGTTCTTGACCTCCATGGACAGCTCCGGCGCACCGTACTTTGCGCACAGCCTGCGCACGCCGAGGGAGAGTTCCGCGCCGACACCCTCTTTGCGGGAGATCAGGCCCGGCATCTCCACGTACTTCTCGCCTTCGCCGAAGCGCACGCCGAAGTCGTGGATGCCCTTCTCGGTCATATCCATGGCGAGGCCGATGACCGCGCCCGTCGAGATCGTGTCGAGACCCCACTGGTCGCATTCTTCGTTGAACTTCATGAGCGCGTCGATGTCGTCGATGCCGCAGTTGGCGCCGCCCAGGGCGATCGTCTCGTACTCGGGTCCCTCGCCCACGACCCTCGCGCCGTGCCAGTTGACGGCGTGCACGTTGCGACAGGCGATGGCGCACTGGTAACAGGCGCGCTTCTTGACGCGGATCTTCTGGAACGACTCGGAGTTGAGGTTCTTGGCGCCCTCGAAGTAGCCCTCGGACCAGTTCCTGGTGGGCATGGCGCCGGCGCCGTTGACCAGGTCGACCAGGATCGGCGTCCCTTCCTCGTGGGCCCACAGGTTGTCGTCGGTCAGGACGAACTCGCGGTGGATGCGCTCCATGTCGGACAGGAACGCCCTGGCGTCGCCGACCGTCACGCTGCCCGTGCCGCGGATGGCGATGGCCTTGAGGTTCTTGGAGCCCATAAGGGCGCCGTGACCGCCCCGGCCGGCTTTGTGGTACTGGTCGGTCGACAGGCAGGCCCAGGGGTTGAGCGTCTCACCGGCCGGACCGATCGACAGCGTCTTGGCCCCGGCGTCGAAGTCGTCGCGCAGGGCCTGCTCGATCTCGGAGGTCTTCATGCCCCAGTACTTCGGCTTGGCCGGCACGAACTCGACGACATCGTTACGGATGGTGACGACCGTGGGCTCCACCGCCTTGCCGACGACGATGATCGCGTCGTAGCCGGCGAACTTCATCTCGGGGGCAAACGAGCCGCCCACGTAGCTGTCGTTCAGGATGCCCGTGGTCGGGCTCTTGGCGCCAACGACCAGCCGTGACGTGGTCGACACGTTGGTGCCGGCAAACGGTCCGGTCATGAGAAACAGCGGGTTCTCGGGCGCCCAGGGGTCGACCATGGGCGGGACGTACTCCCACATGTAGCGAAACAGCAGACCCTTGCCGCCTACGTACAGCGCGGCCCACTCCATGTTCAGCGGCTCGACCGTCGCGGTCTTCGTGCTCATGTCGATCCTGAGCACGTTGCCCTTGTAGAAATCCACTTGACCCTCCCTATGGGGTGCCACGGCTCCGCTCTTGCAGCATGCAAAGTGCCCGGTGGCACGACCGCAGCCCCGAACGAGTCGATGAGTGCACCCCATTGTAGGCGGGCGAAGCGCCGCGGGCAATCGCGCGGACGTTACAAAACCCCCGCTCCTATTCGAGAAAGCGTTGCCCTCGTGCGAGGACAACGGAGGCGCCGGCGGGGACGCCGGCGCCCGCTTTCTCAGTCGTGGTCGGGGGCCTCGGGCAGGTTGCGGATGTTCTCGCCGGCCTGCCACTTGCCGAGGTTGTCGTTCATCGCCTCGGTCAGCTCCTTCATGAAGCGCGCCGACATGTTGACGCGGGCGACGACGACGCCGTTGACCTCGTCGTCGGTCTCGTTCTCGTGGTCGAGCCGCATGAAGGTGAGCGAGAACTCGTAGTCGGAGTGGCTGACGTTGGCGAAGTTGGCATAGACGCCGGCCATCATCTCGGGCGTGGCGTGAATGTTGAACCGGCGTTCCTCGGGTGGCGCGGGCACAGGGGCCTCCTTTGCGGGGTGGGGTGGGCTTCTTTTACAGCCGGTCAGCCACGGCCTGGGCGAACTCCTGCGTGCCGGCCGTGCCGCCCAGGTCGCGGGTTATCCGGCGGCCCTCGGCGATGACCGCGGCCACGGCGTCGTAGACGCGCCCGGCCGCCGCGGCCTCGCCCAGGTGCTCGAGCATGAGCACGCCCGACAGCAGGAAGGCCGTGGGATTGACGATGTCGCGCCCGGCGATGTCGGGGCCGCTGCCGTGCACCGCCTCGAACACGGCGGCGTCGGCGCCTATGTTCGCCCCCGGCGCCACGCCGGCGCCACCGATCAGGCCGGCGCAGAGGTCGCTCACGATGTCGCCGTAAAGGTTGGGCGCCACCAGCACGTCGTAGCGCTCGGGCGTCTGCACGAGCTGCAGGCAGAGGTTGTCGACGATACGATCGTCGAACTCGATGTCGGGGTAGGCGCCGGCCACCTCGCGCGCCGTGCGCAGGAACAGCCCGTCGGTGAGCTTCATGATGTTGGCCTTGTGCACGGCCGTGACCTTGTGGCGGCCGTGGGCGCGGGCGTACTCGAAGGCGTAGCGCACGATACGCTCGCTGGCCGCCCTGGTGATGATCTTGATGGACTCGGCGGCCTCGGGGGTGACCTGGTGCTCGATGCCGGCATACAGGTCTTCGGTGTTCTCGCGCACGACCACCAGGTCGATGCCGCTGAAGCGGCTGGGCACGCCCGGCAGCGAGCGCGCCGGCCGCAGGCAGGCATACAGGTCGAGCGCCTGGCGCAGCGCCACATTGACGGAGCGAAAGCCGGCGCCCACCGGCGTCGTGACGGGCCCTTTGATGGCGACCTTCGTGGCCCTGACCGAAGCGATGACCTCGTCGGGCAGCGCCGTGCCGCAACGCTCCAGCACCGCGGCGCCGGCATCGTGGCGCTGCCAGGCGATCGGCACCCCGCTGGCAGCGATCACCGTGTCGAGGGCGGCGGTCAGTTCGGGGCCGGTGCCGTCGCCGGGGATGAGGGTCACACGGTAGGTCACAGCATCAGCCCTCCATTGCGGCAGGCCACGGCGTCAGCCCTCCATCGCTTCAGCCCTCGGGCAGGTGGAACTCGCCGTACATGCGAAAGTGCTCGACGAGGCCGCCGTCGGAGAGAATCTTGAGCATGACCGGCGGCAGCGGCGCGAACGGCACCGCCGTCGCTCTGGTCACGTCGCGCACCTCGCCGGCGCCGAGATCGACCTCGAGATCGTCGCCCTGCTCGATGGCGCTCGTGTCACAGGTGAGCACCGGCAAACCGACGTTGATGGCGTTGCGAAAGAAGATGCGCGCGAACGACTGGGCCAGCACCGCCCCGGCGCCGGCGATCCGCAGGATGCGCGGCGCGTGCTCACGGCTCGAGCCCAGGCCAAAGTTGCGTCCCCCGACGACGAAGTCGCCCGGCCGTACGGCCGTGGCAAACTCGGGGTTTTCGTCCTCGAGGACGTGCTTGGCCAGCTCGGGCAGGTCGGTGCGCAGGTGGAACAGGCGGCCCGGGGCGATCTGGTCGGTCGAGACGTCGTCGCCGAACGTCCAGGCGCGCCCGCGCAGGATCTCGCTTGCGCCTTGGGGCCCGGGCATGGGGTCAGGCGTCGCTTTCGGTGATGGTCACGCTGGTCATGGCCAGGCCGGGCTCGCGAGCGCTGGCGGGGTCGCGGTCGGGGATCGAAAAGACGACGTCCATGCCGGAGGTGACGCGCCCGAACACGGCGTGCTTGCCGTCGAGGTGCGGCGTGGCCCGGTGGGTGATGAAGAACTGCGAGCCGTTGGTATTCGGGCCGGCGTTGGCCATGGAGAGCACGCCGGGGCCATCGTGGCGCAGGCTCGCGTCGAACTCGTCGGCGAACTGGTAGCCGGGGCCGCCGCGGCCGGTGCCGGTCGGGTCGCCGGTCTGGGCCATGAAGTTGGCGATGACGCGGTGGAACGTGACGCCGTCGTAGTAGCCGTCGCGAGCCAGCACGACGAAATTGTTGACCGTGACGGGGACCTTGTCGGCGTAGAGCTCGACGACGATGTCGCCGCGCTCGGTGGCGATGGTGGCGCTGTAGTGCCTGGCCGGGTCGATGACCAGCGCCGGCGCCGCGTCGTACTGCTTAGCCATGGTGCGCTCCTTTCGTGGACAGCCCGCCCGAGCCGAGCAGCTCGCGCGGGTCGACGATCTCGCCGGCGACGGCCGCCGCGGCGGCCGTGAGCGGCGAAGCGAGGTAGATGGCCCCCTGGGGATTGCCCATGCGGCCCTTGAAGTTGCGGTTGGCGGTGCTCACGCAGACCTCGCCGTCGGCCAGGATACCCTCGTGAACGCCGACGCAGGCGCCGCAGCCGGGGTTGGTAACCACGGCCCCCGCCACGGCGAGCTCCTGCAGGAGCCCCTCGTCGGCGGCGGCCCGCCAGACGGCCTGCGAGGCCGGCGTGACGATCAGGCGGGTATGCGCCGCGCGCCGGCGGCCGCGCAACAGCCGCGCCGCCGCGCGCAGGTCTTCGAGGCGGCCGTTGGTGCAGGTGCCCAGCAGGACCTGGTCGACCTTCGTGCCGGCGAGCTCCGCGACGGGGTGCACGTTATCGACCGTGTGCGGCGCCGCGAGGACCGGTACGAGCTCGTCGGCGATGAACGACAGCGAGCGCTCGTAGGCGGCGCCGGGGTCGGGCGCCAGCGCGCGCCAGTCGGCTTCGCGACCCTGCGCCGCCAGGAACGCCCGCGTGACCTCGTCGCTTGCCACGAGGCCGGTCTTGGCGCCCGCTTCGACTGCCATGTTGGTCAGCGTCAGCCGTTCGTGCATGGGCAGCGCCGCGACGGCCGGGCCGCCGAACTCGAGCGCCCTGTAGGTGGCGCCGTCGGCGCCCAGGCGGCCGATGATCGTGAGGATGAGGTCTTTGGCGCCGACGCCGTCGGGGAACCGTCCGTCGACCTCTATGCGAAACGTCTCGGGCACGCGCAACCAGGTCTGCCCGGCCGCCATGCCGATGGCGACGTCGGTCGAGCCCATGCCGGTGGCAAAGGCGCCCAGCGCGCCGGCCGTGCAGGTGTGCGAGTCGGCGCCGATGATGAGCTCGCCGGGTCTGGCATAGCTTTCGGCTACGCGCTGGTGGCAGACACCCATCTCGACGTCGGAGAGCGTCGCCGCGGTCTCGTCGCAGAAGCGGCGCACGAGCTGGTGGGCGTTGGAGAGCTCGGCGCGCGGCGACGGCGCCGCGTGGTCGATGAAGAACACCGCGGTCGGCGCCTTGACACGAACCTGCCCGAGGTCGCGCAGCTGCTGGATGGCCAGCGGTCCGGTGCCGTCCTGGGCGATGGCCACATCGACGAGAGCGACCACGATCTGCCCGGGAACGACCGATGTGACACCGGCGTGGGCGGCGATGATCTTCTCGGCGAGGGTGGCGGGCACGGTCACGCCTGGCGGTCCGGCGTGGCAGCCGACGCTCCGGCGCCCGGCAGGGGCAGGTCGTCGCCCAGACGGGCAATGTAATCCTGGTAGATGTACATGATCTCCTTGGGAAACAGAGCCCGCTTGAGCTCGATGGCGGTCTGGCGCACCATCGCCAGGATCTCGTCGGCGTCGAGGTCGGAGAGCTCGATGCCGAACTCCTGGAACTTGCGGTAGATCGTACGCGACCCGGAGTGCTTGCCGACGACGATCTGGCGCTCCAGGCCGACGTCCTCGGGCGCGTAGGCTTCGTAGTTGAGCGGGTTCTTGATGACGCCGTCGGCGTGAATGCCCGATTCGTGAGCGAAGACGTTGGTGCCCACGATGCTCTTCCAGGCGGGGATGGTGCGCGCCGAGGCGGCGGCGACGTACTCGCAGAGCTCGCGAAAACGCGAGGTGTGCAGCCCCAGGTCGACGTGGCCGATGAACTTGAGCGCCATGACGACCTCTTCGAGGGCGGCGTTGCCGGCGCGCTCGCCGAGTCCGTTGACCGTGGTGTTCACATAGGTCGCGCCGGCCTTGATGCCGGCCAGCGCGTTGGCCGTGGCCATGCCGAAGTCGTCGTGGGTGTGCATCTCGATCTCGAGACCCTGGTGCGAGAGAAAGCCGATGACGTTGTAGGTGTCGAAGGGATCGAGGATGCCCAGCGTATCGCAAAAACGCAGGCGGTCGGCGCCCTCTTCTTTGGCCGCCTGGACGAAGCGCAGCAGAAACTCGAGGTCGGCGCGCGAGGCGTCTTCGGCGTTGACCGAGACATACTTGCCGTGCTCCTTGGCAAAGGCCACACAGGCGCGGATCTGGTCGAGCACCCACTGGCGCGACTTCTGCAGCTTGTGTTCGATGTGGATGTCGCTGGCCGACATGGAGATGGCGACGGCGTCGACGCCGCAGTCGAGGGAGTGCTGAATGTCGGCGATGACCGCCCGGTTCCAGGCGAGGATCGAGGGTTTGAGGCCGAGCTCGACGATCTGCGTGATGACCTGCTTCTCGTCGCCGAGCATGGCCGGGATGCCGACCTCGATCTGGTGCACGCCGACCTCGTTCAGCAGCTTGGCGATGCGGATCTTCTCGTGGTTGGAGAACACCACGCCGGCCGTCTGCTCGCCGTCGCGCAGCGTGGTGTCGTCGATGCGCACCGGGGGGCCCTCGGCGGGCGCCTCTTCGACGATGACGAAGCTCGAAAGATCGCCCGGTCTGAAGTCAGTCATGCTCGTACCCCCCGGATCGCCGTTCGGCGGCCCCCGGCGCCGTCACCGGGAGCGCGCCACCATGCAAGCGGTCGGAATGCGACAATCAGCGTCAACCGGACAGCGCCGCCCTGACGAGCTCGCCCACGAGCTGGGGGTTCGCCTTGCCCTGGGTGGCCTTCATGACCTGGCCGACGAAGAAGCCGGCGAGCTGGTCCTTGCCGGCCCGGAATTGCTCGACCTGGGCAGGATGCTCGGCCAGCACCGCCGCCACCACGGTCTCGAGCTCGGCCGAGTCGGAGACCTGGCCGAGATCGTGCCGGGAGACGATATCGAGCGCTTCGCCGCGCTCCTCGACCATGAGCGCGAACACCTGTTTGGCTCCCGTGCCCGACAGCTCGCCGCCGGCCACGAGGCGCAGCAGCGCGGCAAGGCGTTGCGCGGTCACGTGGCCGTGACCGGGTTCGAGCCCGGCCGCGTTCAGGTGAGCCGAGTACTCGCCCATCGCCCAGTTGGCCGCCAGCTTGGCGTCGATGCCTTCGGCGGCGAGCTCTTCGTAGAAGCGCGCCATGGCCGACCCGCCGCCGAGCACCACCGCGTCGTAGCGCGACAGCCCGTACTGGGCCATGAAGCGCTCGACGCGGGCCGCCGGCGGCTCGGGCAGCGCCCGGCGCACCTCGTCGACCCAGGCCTCGCCGGCGGTCAGCGGCACGAGGTCGGGCTCGGGGAAGTAACGGTAGTCGTGGGCCTCCTCTTTGGAGCGCAGCGGCGTCGTTGTGCCGCTCTCGGGATCGAAGTGCAGCGTCACCTGGCCGATGGCGCCGCCCGCCTCGAGGACGGCGATCTGGCGCGGCAACTCGGACTCGAGGGCCTGCTGCAGGAACCGGAAGCTGTTCATGTTCTTCAGCTCGGTACGCGTGCCGAGCCGCTCGGCGCCGGCGGGGCGCACGCTGATGTTGGCGTCCCAGCGGATCTGGCCTTCTTCCATGTTGCAGGCGCTCACGCCCAGACCGATCACCAGGTTGCGCAGCTGCTGAAGAAACTCGCGGGCCGCCTCGGGCGAGGGAATGTCGGGCTCGCCGACGATCTCGATCAGCGGCGTGCCGCCGCGATTGAAGTCGACCATCGAGTACTCGGAGCCGGCGATGCGTCCGGCGTCGCCGCCGGCGTGGATCAGCTTGGCCGCGTCTTCTTCCATGTGCACGCGGTTGATGCGGCACGACAGCTTCTGCTCGCCGACCCAGTACTCGAACAGGCCGGCGACGGCCAGCGGTTCGTCGTACTGGCTGATCTGATAGGCCTTGGGCAGGTCGGGATAGAAGTAGTTCTTGCGGTGAAAGACGCTGCGCGGGCGCACCGTGCAGCCAAGGGCCAGCGCGATGCGTACGGCGTACTCGACGGCGCGCTCGTTGACCACCGGCAGCGCGCCGGGATGAGCGAGACAGACCGGGCAGGTGTGGGTGTTAGGCGGGTCGCCTTTGGTCACCGCGCAGCCGCAGAACATCTTGGTCTGGGTGTCGAGCTCGACGTGGACCTCGAGCCCGATGACGGGTTCCCAGGCGCTCATCGCCGCTGGTCCTCGTCTGCGGCCCGACGATCCGGCCCGGCCGGCTCGGTCGGTGCGCCCGGCTCGGCCTGTCCGGCCGCTCCGTGCGACGCGCCGCGCGAGTCGCAGAAGGTCGGCACGGCCGTGAAGCCGATCGCCCCTTCGAGGGCGTGAGCGGCCGCCAGCAGGCGGTTCTCGGAAAAGGCCGGCCCCACGAGCTGAAAGCCGACCGGCAGGTGGTCGGACAGGCCGCAGGGGATCGAGATGGCCGGCAGCCCGGCGAGGTTCACCGGTATCGTGCAGATGTCGCTCTGATACATGGCGAGGGGGTCGGCGGTCCGCGAGCCCAGACAAAAGGCGACCGTGGGCGAGGTCGGCGAGACGATCAGATCGACCTGGGCGAAGGCGGTATCGAAATCGCGTCGCACGAGCGTGCGCACCTTCTGTGCCTGCCCGTAGTAGGCCTGGTAGTAGCCCGACGACAGCGCGTAGGTGCCGATCATGATGCGGCGCTTGACTTCGGGGCCAAAGCCCTCGCCGCGGGTGGCCTCGTACATCTCGGTGAGGTCGTCGGCGTGAACCGACCGGTAGCCGTAGCGCACGCCGTCGAAACGCGCCAGGTTCGCGCTCGCTTCGGCCGGCGCGATGATGTAGTAGGCCGGCAGGGCGTACTCGGTGTGCGGCAGGCTGATCTCGACGCAGGTGGCGCCGAGCTCCTCGATGAGGGCGACGGTCTGTTCGAAGCGCGAAAGCACGCCCGGCTCGATGCCGGCCGCGACGTACTCGGTGGGGATCCCGCAGCGCAGGCCGTCGAGGCGCTCGGCCGTGGGCAGCTCGATCTCGCTGGGCAGGGCCACCGACGTCGAGTCGCAGGGGTCGTGGCCGGCGATGCGGCGCAGCAGCAGGGCGCAGTCGTAGACGGTGCGCGTCAGCGGCCCGATCTGATCGAGGGAGCTGGCGAAGGCCACGAGACCGTAGCGCGACACGGCGCCGTAGGTGGGCTTCATGCCGACCACGCCGCACAGGGCGGCCGGCTGGCGGATGGAGCCGCCGGTGTCGGAGCCCAGCGCCCAGAGCGCTTCGCCGGCGGCGACGGCGGCGGCGGAGCCGCCCGAGGAACCGCCGGGGACGGTCGCCAGGTCCCACGGGTTACGCGTCGGGCCGAAGGCCGAGTTCTCGGTCGACGAGCCCATCGCGAACTCGTCCATGTTGGCTTTGCCGAGCATGACGATGTGGTCGCCCCAGATGCGCCGCACGGCGGTCGCCGTGTAGACCGGCTGGTAGTTGCCCAGGATCTTCGAGCCACAGGTCGTGGTGACGCCCTCGGTGACCATGTTGTCCTTGATGGCAGTGGGCAGGCCGGCCAGGGCGCCGCGCGTGGCGCCCATCTCGCGGTCGATCTCGGTCGCGTACTTGGCGGCGTTGTCGGCCGTCACCAGGATGAACGCGTGCACCCTGTCTTCGACGCGCGCGATCTGATCGAGGTAGATCTTGGTCAGCTCGGAGGCGGCGATCTCGCCGTCGGTCAGCAGACGGCGGGCTTCGCGCGCGGTCAGGCGCAGCGGGTCGAGGCCCGCGGTCACGACTGCATCCGGGGCACGCGGAAGCAGTCGTCGCTCACCGCCGGCGCGTTGCGCAGCGCCTCGTCACGCGACAAGCTCGGCCGCGGCTTGTCGGGGCGCAGCACATCGACCGCCGCCAGAACGTGAGCGGTGGGCGCGACGGCGGCCAGGTCGAGCTCGGCGATCTTGTCGATGTGCTCGAGGATCCTGGCAAGCTCGGCGGTCATGCGCTCGGCATCAGCGGCTTCGAGGCGCAGACGCGCCAGGCGGGCGACGTGACGGACATCGTCTTGTGAGATCATCAGCGAGTCCTCCTCACACACACCCCGCTCGCGCGGGCTTGCAATCCTACCACAGCGAAGCGCCCGCGAAAGGCCGGTCGGGCGGCCGTCGGCGGCGAGCCCCAACGAGAAAGCGGCTCCGCCGGCACGAAGCCGGCGGAGCCGCGGAGCGGCGTGGATCTGAGTGGGGCCGGCAGCTAGCCGACCGGCACGACCCTGGAGGCCTGCAGGCCCTTGTCGCTCTGGGCGATCTCAAACTCGACGGGCTGACCCTGATTCAGGGTCTTGTAGCCGTCGACCTGGATCTCCGAGAAGTGGACGAACAGATCCTCACCTTCTTCGCGCTCGATGAAGCCGTACCCCTTCTCATTGCTGAACCATTTGACTGTTCCTCGGGCCAACGCGTTCCCTCCTGCTACCTGCCGCGGTATGCCGTGCGGCACCCCCCGGGGTCGCCGGTGTCCGGCGACCGTTCCACAACGCCGAAAACCTACACCACCACGACCGGCGCTGCAAATACCGAGCAGGAGCCGCGGCGCGCCACTCGGCACACTCGCCGGCACACCACCTGGCACGGTCGCCGACGCGCCACCTGGCACGGTCGCCGGCGCGCGCCACTTGGCACGGACCGCCGTCGTGAGTAGAGTGCACAAAGGGGGGCCTCTCCCTTCGATCGCGGCAGAGTCGCGCCAGCAGGCCGTCAGAGCGCGACTCACTCCCGCGTGACCCTCGCGGGAGAATGGCTCGTCCCCTCGCTCTCGGACCCGCAGTGCTACAAGGCCGGCACTGGACAGAAACATCGTGCGTCAGGGGTGAGAGAATGGACGATCAGCTCCGCGAGCGTGTCCTGCACGAGTCGCGCAAGGCTCTCGATCTCATGCAGAAGTGCGCGCTCAACCGCGAGGAGCAGGATGCGGTCATCGCCGACT
>PLTW01000041.1 GCA_003164655.1 Actinomycetota bacterium | reverse complement strand
CTAGAGCGCGCCGGGCTCCGCATCGCGGCGCGCGAGCGTGGCCTCAGGCTCCTGGCCCATGTTGCGGCCTCGAGGCGCGATGGTATACTCAACCGTCGCCGGCCGCAGGCCGGCGTACCCCTCGGTGGGGGTATAGCTCAGTTGGGAGAGCGTTTGGCTGGCAGCCAAAAGGTCACCGGTTCGAGCCCGGTTACCTCCACCACTCCATTCGTCCGGCACGACCTCCGCTTCCGCTTCTCTGTACTATCAGTATATTACTATGAATGGTGTGATATGACGCTGATAGATGACATCGATGCATTTGCCGCCGGATTCGGAGCCACGTCGTCTGAGAAGAAGGGCATCCACACGATTCGCAAGACGATCGCCGAGCGCAAGGTCTTTCTCTCAAAGAAGAGGCTCGAGTACATCGCCAAGCTCAGAGTCGACGACGGCGCACGGCAGGTCAAGTTCACTGAGATGCTCAAGGAATCCGGCTCCGGCATATCGTCGGGCGGCATGGACTATGACGACGGCATGACTGCCGGCCATGGTTTCAAGACCGAGTCCTACGAGGTCGGTCTGGGCGGACGCGAGGGCTCGATCGCCGAACAATCCACGCTCTTCGGCAAGGACTACACCTACACGTTCGACTACAGTGACGTAAGAAGCGGCATCGAAAGCCTGGCGCAATCCGCCGGTTACGCCTTCGCGTATCAGATAACCCCGATCGGTCTCTGAGCAGCCCCTCAGNNGCGGCCACACCAGGGCAAGCGTGGCCGACGGCCCGCGCCGGCCACGCTTGCCACGACGCGCGCGGTCCGACGGAGCTTCTCAGCGCTGGCGAGGCCACACAGAAGGCGCGGCGCCTCACAGAAACCCGCGCAGCCTCCGCGCCGCGGCGTTGGCCAGCTCGAGCTCGACCGGAAAGCCGAAGTACCGGTGCCGCCAGCGGTACCGCGCGGCACGGTTCATGAGGCCGTAGGCGGCCCTGAAAGCCGCGCCGTGCTCGGCGATCCGCGAGCGCGGCAAGAAGGCGTACCTGGTCACGGCCGAGATCGCCCGCAGCTTCTCGACGTAGGCCTTGCTGTGCCAAGGCGGCTCAAAGTGGAACACCTCGATGGCGGCCCACTCCTCGAGCGACTGCGGCGGCCGGAACTCGGGCGGCAGCGAGGCGAGCAGCGGACTCGGAAACGGCGTGTACAGGAAGATGCCGTAGTGCTGCGTACGGGGGTTGGCGCGCGCCATCTCGTCCATGAGGTCGAAGGTCTTCTCCATGTCCGCGTAGGTCTCGCCCGGCAGACCTGACAGCCATGAGACGAACGGGTCGATCGACGGCGCCCAGCGACGCAGGCTCGCCACGGACCGCAGGATCTCGTCGGAGGTGACATCCTTGCAGACGAACTCCTGCATGCGCCGCGAACCGCTTTCGCCACCGAAGTCGAGCTCCATGCAGCCCGCTTTTTCGAGCAGGCTCACGAACTCGCCGTCGTAGCCGGCCAGGTAGTCGAAGCGGCAGTTCGCCCGCCAGGCGACCTTGACACCGCCATCCAGCAGCCCCGTGCAGATGTCGGCGACGCGCTGCCGGTTCACGAAGAAGTTGTCGTCGACCGGATCGACGATCTTCACGTGCGGGAAGCGCCGCAGCAGATACTGCATCTCGGCCACCACGCGCTCCGCGCTCTTGCCGCGCCACTTGCGCTGGTTGAAGCCGGTGTTGTAGCAGAAGCCGCAGCGGCTGGGGCAGCCGCGGCTGGTCTGCAGGTGGACCCGCCCGGCCTGCAGCGTCGGATACCTCTCGAGGTCGAGCAGGTCGTAGGGCAGTGCCGGCGAGATGGTGTCGAGATCGATGAGGTCCGCGTCGGGCGTGCTGCAGATCGCCCCGTCGTGCTCGAAGGTCAGGCCGGACACGTCGTCGAGCGGCGCCCCCGCGGCCAGTCGGTCGGCCAGCGGACCGACGACGAGCTCGCCCTCACCGCGCACCACCACATCAACGAGCGCGCTGGCCGCGGTCTGCTCGGGCAGCAGCGTGGGGTGCACGCCGCCCCAGACCAGCGGCGCGCGCGGGTTCTCGGCGCGCACCTTGCGGGCGAACTCGAGGCCGTAGCCGATCTGTGGGCCGCTCATGCAGCTCACGCCGACGAACACCGGCTCGCCGATCCGGAAGCTGCGGTAGTCCTGCAGCCTCATGTCGCAGATCCGCGGCACGTAGCCGTCGCGCTGCAGGGCGGCGGCCAAGTGCAGCAGCGCCAGCGGCACCTGCGGGTCGGGCGCCTTGTACCTGCCCGGAAAGACGAGCAGCACCTCTTTGCGTGACGATGCCACCTGCGAGGCCGACCCCCAGCGACGTTGCCGTGACGAGTAGTTTACGACAAGCCGACCGCAAACCGACTCGTTTTCAGTGTGAGAGCGTGCACACAAGGGCGTTCGCAGGCTCTATCATGGAATCGTGGAACGCGGCGCCGGCGCCCGCGGCAGGGGCCAGGCCGGTGCGCGAGGTCGGGTCACCCGCACGCAGAGGAACCGCATGCCCAAGGTAGCCTTGGTCTTTCCCTATTTTCGCACCAGAGCGCTCACCGAGACGCTCTTCCCGCCACTGGGTGTCGCCACGCTGGCCGGCCAGCTGGGCCGGCTCGGCGTCGAGGCGCGGGTCTTCGACTGCACGTTTTCCACATTCGAGCAGCTTGGCGACGACCTGATCTCCTATGGGCCCGACATCGTGGGGGTCTCGGCGATGGTCAGCCTGACGCGCAACGCCCTGCGTATCGCGGAGATGGTCCGCTCGCGCCTGCCGCACAGCCTGCTGGTGGCCGGCGGTCCTTTGCCGACCGTGTTCCCGCGGCGCTTCGCGGCGCACTTCGACGCCGTGTTTCGCGGCGAGGCCGACCTGAGCTTCCCGCGCTTCTGCGCGGACTGGCTCGGTCGCGGCGTCGCGGCGGGCACGATGGCCGAGCTGCCCCTCGACACCTACGGCGGGTTGTTCGTGCCCAACCACGGCCTGCGGATCGACAACCCGACCGTGCACTACGGCGAGCGCGAGCTCGCCGCGTTTCCGCTACCCGACCGCGGCGACTTCGACCACGCCGCCTACCAGGACGTCTGGCAGCGGGCGACCGGATCGAAAGTGACGTCCATCATCGCCACGCTGGGGTGCCCGTTCGGCTGCGACTTCTGCTCCAAACCGATCTTCGGCGACGTCTTTCGGCGCCGCCCGCTCGGCGCGGTCTTCGCCGAGATCGAGCAGATCCGCGCCCTCGGCTACGACGGCCTGTGGATCGCCGACGACACCTTCACGCTGAGCCTGCCCTATCTCGCCCGGTTCTGCCGCGGCATGGCCGGCCGGCAGATGAGCTGGAGCTGTCTCTCGCGCGCCGACGGGCTCGACGCCGCGACGGTGCGCGCCATGAAGTCGGCGGGCTGCCGCAGGGTCTATCTCGGCCTGGAGTCGGGCAGCCAGGCCACCCTCACGCTCATGAACAAGCGGGTCACGGTCGCCGACGGGGTCCACGCCGTGCGCCTCTATCGCGAGGCGGGCATCGAGGTGGCCGCCTTCTTCATCGTCGGCTACCCGGGCGAGACCGCGGCGGCGATCGAGGAGACCTTCGCCCTCGCGCTGGCGCTGCCGCTCGACGAGATCTCGTTCAATGTTCCGTATCCGCTGCCCGGATCGAGCCTGTTCGAGCGGCTCGGAAGACCCGACGAGGGCGCGGACTGGGAGAGCGAGAACGAGGTCACCTTCGTCTACCGTTCGCAGATCGACGAGAGCTGGCTGCGGCGCCGGATCGGCGAGACCATGGCGGCCTTCGCGGGGCGCGCCTGACGAGTCGGTGGGCAGCCCCGGCGGTTCCCCGCAACGCCACGCCCCTGCGGTCGGCCCCAGCGGCCCCCGGCGACGCCGCGG
The DNA here is from genome assembly GCA_003164655.1 of Actinomycetota bacterium. Classification (GTDB taxonomy): domain Bacteria; phylum Actinomycetota; class Thermoleophilia; order UBA2241; family UBA2241; genus Bog-752. The sequence continues at coordinate 15,020 of PLTW01000041.1, read as the reverse complement.
CCTTGAGCCCTTCAGCGCAGGAGGCGCAGCACCTCGTCGGTGGGCTTTTCGAAGAGCTTCAGCGCCACGGGAGCCAGTCTGCCCAGCCGCCGCTTCAGTTCGAGCTGAGCGTGGCCCTTGAAGATGGCAAAGCGCATCTTGGTCGCCGAAACGCCGGCATCGTAGGTGAGCGTATGGCTCGACAACAGGCCGCCCCGCTGGCGCCACTCGCGCGTGTGGCGCTCGCCGACCCGGTCGGCGAGCGCCGTCCCGGGCAGAGGATAGGGCATCGTCAGCCCCAGGTAGTCGAGCGGCAGCGACCCGGCGAAGCGCAGCGTGTCGAGCACGGTGTCGTCGGTCTCGCCCGGGTAGTACACGATGAAGAAGGCGCCCACCTCGAGCCCCGCGCGGTGGGCGGCCGTCACGGCGCTTCTCGCCTGAGCCGTGGTGATCTGCTTGTTCATCAGCCGCAGGATGGCGTCGTTGCCCGACTCGATGCCGAAGAAGATGCGAAAGCAGCCGGCGTCTTTCATGAGTCGCGCGGTCTCGTAGTCGAGCGCATCGACGCGGCCCAGGCACTCCCACAGAAAGCGCAGACCGCGGCGCGCGATCTCCTCGCAGATCGCCGCGACCCGGCGACGGTCGAGGGTAAAGACGTCGTCGGCAAACGAGATGCGGTCGTAGCCCAGCGCCAGGGCCTGTTCGATCTCGTCGACTACGTTGCCCGGCGAGCGCTCCCGGTAGGAACCTCCGAACAGGACGTTGCTGCAGAACTCGCAGTCGAACGGACAGCCCCGCGTGCTCATCACCGTGGTGATGGCGTAGCCGTACTTCTGCCTGCCGTAGTCGATGTAGCGCTGGTTGGCCAGCAGATCGCGGGCGGGAAAGGCGATGCCGTCGAGGTCGCGCGCCAATGGCCGCGGCGGCGCGTCCGGGTCGGCGGCGCGCACGACGCCGGCGACCGCGGCCAGATCGGCGCCGGCCTCGTAGGCGGCGACGAGTTCGACCATCGTCTGTTCGGCCTCGCCGCGCACGACGACGTCGAACTGTGACAGGAACGCGCCGGGGTCGCAGGTCGGCAGCGGACCGCCGGCGACCAGCAGGCCGCAGCGGCCGCGCAGGCGCTCCGCGAACCACAGACAATCGCGCCTCAGCGTCGCCATGCCGTAGACGCCCACCACCTCGGCGCCGGCCGCCAGGGCTTGCGCAAGGGCGTCGTCCCTGTCCAGGAACGTGCCGTCAAGCAGCTCGACGGCGTGTCCCGCCGCGCGCAGACCGGCCGCGACGTAGGCCGGCCCGAGCGGTGGAAAGCGGAACCGTGACCGGTCGCGCGGGCCGCGAAAGAACGGATAGACGAGCAGGACCGAGGTCATGGCGTCCGGGCGATGCGCAGCTCGTAGTCGAACCGGCGCAGCGCCGGCGAGAACGAGTAGCCGAAACCCGACCAGGCCACGCGCGAACCGATCAGCTCCCTGCCGCGACGCAGCCGCGCCCCTTCTGCCTGCCCAAGCGAGAAAGCGACCCGCTGGACGGGGCTCACAAACGAGGCGCTCGCCGCGCCGACCTCGTCCCAGGCGCCAATCTCGCTCCCCTGCAGCGTCGTCCCCCGGGCATCGACGTAGCGGTCGAAGTGATGCCCGCCCTGCTCGTTCATCACCACCACTTCGGTGACGCCGTCGCTGGACAGGCCGCTCAGGTCGGCCGCGACGGCGACTCTCCCCTCCCCGCCGAAGATGCTGTAGGTCAGCGGCAGCCGGGCGACCGGTCCCGTCTCGTCGAAGGTCGTCTCCCAGCCGAACGAGCGGCGCAGCGCGTTGGACGCTGCGGTCAGCGGGCCGCGCAGCGCCGGGTAGCGGCGGTGAAGGGCGGCCAGGGAGTCCTTGGCGGCATAGAGCGGCCGCGACGTGAGGCTCGCGGCGCCGGGCTTTGCCAGGCGTTCCACCAGGTTCATCTCAAAGACGGCCGTCACCTCCCAGACCGGCCCCCGGCGGCGCTGCGCAAGCTCCAGGCCTCCCGCAAAGACGGTCTGCCGGCCGCGCTTGAGAATGGGCACGCCGAACCCCACCCCCTCTTCGGACAGATCCTGGCCGTCGACGAACAGCAACAGTCCTTTCTGCAGCCTGCCGGTCGGGTAGCCTTCGCCCGCGCCGGCCCGCTCGGCGATCGCCAGCAGGAGACCTGAGCTCAGGGGGACGGCGAGCCTCACGAGGCCAGCCCTGCCAGTGCGCTGCTTCGTGCGCGAGCCGGGCACCTGCGCAAGCAGGCGACGACGATCCACCATCCCGCGATCTGCCAGGCGACCACCACGGCGGCTCTGGCGATCAGGGTGGCCTCGCCGTAGCGCGCGACGCTGTCGAGCAGCCGCGCCATGACCCCGGGAAAGCCGACCCACAAAAGCTGCAGGGGTGAGGCGTTAAACAGCGTGAACAGCAGAGGCAGCAGCCAGACGGCGGTCAAGGCGCGGCGATCGAGGGCACCCGTCGCGGTCAGGATGAGCACTGGCGGCAGTATCAGGACGACGTTGGGCTCGGCGACCCAGGTGCGCGTAAGAAAGACGATCAGGCTGAGTCCGACGCTCTTCTTGAGGAGGTCCTCGAGGCCGCCGTCGCCGCGGTTCACCGCGATCGCCACGACACCGGCGGCCAGAGCGGGGATCCACAGCAGGCCCAGCAGCCACCATCGGCCCTGCATGAGGAGGGGGTCGCGGAAGAGTCGGACGACGGTCATAAGCGACAGCGCCCCCTGCTGCACGAAGTGGGAGTTGAGGCGCTGCGAGAACGGCGCCCGGCTCCAGCCGAAGACAAAGAAGGGCGCCACGTAGAAGAGCAGCACGGCGCCCAGCCACAGCGCGCCGTAGCGCAGCGCCCTGGGCAGAGATCTGCCCGCCAGGCAGACCAAGGCAGCCGGCAGCAGCGGCAGCGCCGTCGGCTTGAAGCAGACGGCGACGGCCAGAAGGATGGCCGAACCGTGGTAGCGCCGGGCACAGAGCAGCGCCAGAGCCGCCAGGGCCAGCAGCGCGACGATCGCGTCGATCTCGCCCCAGGCGGCCCCGACGTAGAGCAGGAACGGGTTCAGCAGCAGAAACTTCCAGGCCCTCGCGCACACCGCCGCCGAGGCGCCGAGGTCCCTGAGGATCGCCCCGGCCAGGTAGGCGAGGCCGATGTCGGCGGCGATCACCGGCAGCTTGATGGCCAGATTGTAGAGCAGAAAATTGGGCGCCACGGCGTAGACGGCGCGGTAGATCAGTCCCAGCACCAGCGGCCACGGCGGCGGATACCCCACCGAGGTGATCACGCTGAAGCCCGTATGGGCGAACACCGCACTCAGGTTCCGCGCCACGTAGGGGTCGTGGCCGGTGCCGGCCAGGTAGCCGGTGGCCATGAAGATGCGCGTGTCGTAGGAGTGTCCGAACGCCAGCCCGAGTCCGAGCTGCAAAAGGATGCTGAGCAGCAGCAGGCGCCGGTCGGGTGTCGTCAGCGGCCGCCAGGAGCCGGCCGCCGCACGCGACCCGGCGGGGGCCGGCATCTCAGCGGCCTGCGCCTGCCTGCCTTGTCGGATCGCGGGCAACGTCACCTTCGGGTTCGGGTCCGCCGGCGACAGTGTCTCGCGCCGGCGGCGCTCTGACAGGCACGGGGGCTTATCTGAAACTGAATCCGTAGGCGACGAAGAACACGATCACGCCCGTCAGCGTGCCCGCCATGTAGAGCGCATACGAGATGCCCATGAAGCGCTTGTAGTTCTGGAAGCGCAGCCGCTGCGGCATGAGTCCGTTGGCGCGCAGAACGACGAACACTCCCAGCACGAGGCCGATCATGCCCACGACGGCGTGGACCGTCGCCGCCGCGTAGATCTTCTCGCCCAGCCGGGCCGGGATCCCGGGAAGGATGTTCGCCACCAGGGATCTGATCATCCAGGTGACGACGACCACCGCGTTCAGAGCGGCCGCGACGGTCTGCACCCAGCGGTGCGCCTCGTAGCGTCTGAGCACGGCCAGGCGCCAGCCGATCGTGAACAGCACAGCCGCCGTCACCGTGAGCGCCAGCGAGACGTCGGCCCCCCGGGGCGCGATCGTGGCGACGTACCCGGCGACCTGAAGGAAAGCGCTCACCGGTCGTACCGGCCGCGTGGCCCAGGCCCGGCCTCGGCGGCCCCGGCGGCCCCTGAAACCAGCGCTGCGATGTCCACACACACCCCCGCAAGGCACGTCTCGGCAACCGCGCGCCCGCCGTCACGGCGGGCGCCTCTGGGCCACTTTAGCCCGGCCGTCCGCACGTGGCAACGCACGCCGTTACGGGGGCGATCGCGGGTCGGGCGGGCGTCTATCGCTTGGCGGCTCCTTCGTACTGGCGTTTAGGAGGGAAATTCCGTGGCCATAACGTTCACATCGGGGAGCGTGCCGGTCGGTGCCGGGCATCGGACCGGCCAGCCGGAACCGGGGACACCGTGGGCGAAAAGGGGAGTGAATGGACGACAGGCCGCAATTCGGCGTCGAACTGGTCCGCGTCGGCGATGACATCGCCGTTGTGGCCCTCGAGGGAGAGGTCGACATCTACTCGGCGCCCCAGTTCAAAGAGGTCATGATCCAGAGCATCGACGAAGGCGCCAAGCACATCGTCGTCGACCTGGCGGGCGTCACCTTCATCGACTCGACGGCGCTGGGCGTCCTGGTCAGCGGCGCCAAACGCGTGCGTCCCCAGAACGGCACCCTCGATATCGTCTGTCACGACGAGAACATCACGCGGATCTTCGAGATCACCGGGCTTGACCGTATCTTCGGCATCTACCCCACTCGTGAGAAGGCACTCGAGAGCGCGACAGTCTGACAAGGTTGCGCCGGCGCACGACGGCCGGCGCGGGGCAAGGAGTGTTCGGGCATGGAGTATCGCACCAGTAGAGGCCTCAGGGGACGCCGGTTGTCGGTACAGGTCGACGACATGACGAAGAGCAAGACCTACGGCGGCGGCCGCGTGTGCACCGTGTCCGGGTGCGAGACCCGCCTGTCTACCTACAATCCTTCCAGCATCTGCGCCCTGCACAACGGCGGCTGGAAGGACGAGCTCAAGCGGCCCTCGCGCAAGCAGCGCCCGCGCGAGGAGATGACCCGGTACTGCAGCTTCGAGCCGTGCAGCCGCGAGTTCGTCACCAGCAATCCCGCCAAGAAGTACTGCAGCGACGCCTGTCGCATGAAGGCCTTTCAGGCCCGTGCCGTGGCGGCGCGTCAGATGGGACTCGGCGAGTCGCTGGTGCGCCGGGCAAGCTGAAGGGCTCCCACGCCGCCTCGCCGGCGGCGTAGCGTCGGCCACTCCTGATGGCCGCAGCCCGGGCTGGCGGCCCCGGCTAGAGCGTCCGGCGCGACCCCGCAAGCGGCGCCGGGTCGAAGGGCGGCGGGATCACCGGGGCGTCGGCGGCCAGCGCCGAGAGCGCCGCGTCGAGCGACTCGTAGACGGGCACCAGATTCGGCAATCCCACCAGGGCGATGGTGCGACGCACGTAGCCCGCCGGCCTGGTGATCAGCAGCTCCCTGCGGTGCTCGTGCAAGCGCGCCACGAGCGAGACCACGAGCCCCACGAAGGCCGAATCGATCAGGTCGACGCGGGCGAGGTCGAGCACCAGGTGGCGGCTCCTGAAGAAGAACGGCCCCAGGTGGCGTCGCAGGAAGCGCTCGATCTCGGGGACGTTTTCGAGGTCGAACTCGCCGCTCAGCGTGAGCACCGGCACCTCGCCGGCCCCGCGAAAGCTCAGATGCAGCCCCCCGCTGCCACCGCTCAACGACACCGCCTGGCAGGCCGTTTCGGCACGATGCCTCGGCTCTGCGCTCACGACCACCCCCCGTACCTGTCGCCATCCTGCCTCGTCGCTGACGGTCCGAGACGACCGATGCCTGGTCAGTCGCGCACCGTCGCCCCCATGATCGGCGGCGAGGCGGGCCGCCGGTCCGGACACGTGCTGGAGGGGCGAGACTAGGGCGACCGGCGAGCGTTGTAAAGGCTCTGGCGCAGTTGCCGGCGCCCCGTGACCTCATTCTCTGCACGAGCCTCAGCGCGGGTGCACGCAGGCTCGACCTCGACTGAGGCGGGAGGGTGAGGGAGGTCGAGGCCGCCGCGCCGGAACGCAGAACGGACCGCGGCGCGCCTTACGACAGCTCGCCGGCCTTGACCGCGAGCTTGCGGTACTTCGTCTCGCGCTCCTTGAGGATGGTCAGGACCGGGCTGGCGACGAAGATCGACGAGTAGGCTCCCGAGGCCACGCCGACCAGCAGCGCGAAGGCGAAGTCCTTGAGTGTCGCGCCGCCGAAGAGCAGCAGGCAGACCACCGGGATGAGGGTCATGAGGGTGGTGTTCATCGACCTCGTGAGCGTCTCCCAGATCGAGCGGTTGACCATGTCGCCGTACGGCGCGCGCGACATCTTGGGCGCGTTCTCGCGGATGCGGTCGAAGACGATGACCGTGTCGTAGAGCGAGTAACCCAAAATGGTCAACACCGCGGCGATGGTGTCGGTGGTGACCACACGTCCGGTGAGAGAGTAGATGCCGATCACCACGAACAGGTCGTGGAACTCGGCCACGATGGCGCCGACGGCGAACTTCCAGGAGAACCGCAGCGAGATGTAGATCAGGATCAGGATGAGGGCGATGCCGATCGCCTTGTACGACGAGGTGATCACCTCGCGACTAAACGAGGCGCCCACGGTGTTGATGTTCCAGTCGGAGCCGCCGTTTGCGGTCGGCGCGATCCTGAAGCTCGAGTCGAGCGCGGTCTTGAGGGCGAGTTGCTGGTCGGCCGTCAGCGAAGCCGTCGAGATCTGGAAGCTCGAGCCGCCGTTCTTGGACTGGACCTGCTGGATGACGGCGTCCGAGTAGCCCTTGCCGTCGACGACGACGCGCACCTGAGCGGTCGTCGCGGGCTTGACGAACGTCACCTCGATACGCGTGCCCGACTTGAACTCCAGCCCGTAGTTGAAGCCCTTCACGGGGTTGCCGCCGCCACGGATGAACATGGAGAGCAGACCGATGGCGATGATCGTGCCCGAGAGCGTGAACCACAGGTACTTGTGGCCCATATAGTCGAACGAGTAGATCTTGCGAAACCAGGCCATGGGTTACTTCTTCTTCTTGCGAGCGGTGGATGTGCGGCGCTTGGCGGAGCGGTTCGGGGCGCCGGCGGGCGGGGTGACGTTGGCGGCGCCGCGCGCCGCGATCACGGAGCCGGCCTCGCCACCGGACGCGGTAGACGACGNNCGACGGCGTGGATGTCAGAGGCCTTGACGCCCATGAAAGAAGTCCGGCTGAAGAACGAAAAGTCGGACAGCAGTCCGAGCAGGGCGCGTGTGGCCACCACGGCGGTGAACATGCTGACCAGCACGCCGAGGATCAGGGTAAAGGCGAAGCCCTTGGGCTGAGCCGTGGCGAACTCGAAGATCACCGCGGCGGTAAGGAGCGTCAGGATGTTCGCATCGAGGATCGTGCGAAAGCCACGCGCGTAACCGGAATTGACCGCCGAGCGCACGGTGCGGCCGCGGCGCACCTCTTCTTTGATCCGTTCGAAGATGACGACGTTGGCGTCGGCCGCCACGCCGATGGTGAGGATCATGCCGGCGATGCCGGGCAGCGTGAGCGTGACGGGAATGGCGTTGAACAGCCCCCACAGCAGCACGGCGTAGATGATGAGCGCGATGTCGGCCACAAGGCCCAGGAACCGGTAGTAGAAGAGCATGTAGAGCAGGATCAGCCCCAGGCCGGCCAGGCCGGCGATCAGGGCCTGGTGCAGTGAGTCCTTGCCCAGGGTGGCCGAGACCTCCTGGCTTTCGATCTGGTTGAGCGTGACCGGCAGCGCGCCGGTGTTGATCACCAGGGCGAGGTCCTTGGCCTGCTGGACCGTAAAGCTGCCGTCGATCTCGGCGCTGGTGCCCTGGATGCCGTCAGGGTTCTGCTTGTAGTCGATATAGGGGTCGGACTCCATCTGGTTGTCGAGCACGATGGCGAAGGTCTGGTTGACGCCGGTGATCTGGCCGGTGACCGCAAGGTCACGGGTGATGCTGCCGAAAGCCCTGCCGCCCTTGCCGGTGAAGGTGATCTGTACGTTGGGGTTGTTATTCTGCTGGAACGACTGGGTCGAGCTCTTGACGGCGCTGCCGGTCATGGCCGGCGGCAGCGCGTAGACAAAGTAGAGCGCCCCCTTGTTGCCGCCGAAGGCGCCCGGCTGGGCGACGACGGCCAGATATTGGGTCGACGGCTGGCCCTTGGCAAGCTTGGTGAGCTCGATCTTGGTCTTGGCGCCCGTCGGCAGCGCGATGAGCGGCTGAGTCTTGGCCTGCTGGACGGCCGCCGCCAGGCTGTCGCTCGGGCCCGACACGCGCTGCTTGGCGTCGTTGAAAAACAGCAGCTGGGCGGTCTGGCCGACGGTGCGCACGGCCTCGTCGACGTTCTTGATGCCCGGCAGGGCCACCGAGATCTGGTTGGCGCCCTGGATCTGGACGGTCGCCTCGGTGACGCCGAGGCCGTTGACGCGCCGGTTGATGATGGCGATCGTCTGGTCGAGCTGGTCGCGCGAGGGCGTCTGGCCGTTGGGCAGCGCCGCCTTGTAGACGATCTCGAGCCCGCCCTGCAGGTCGAGGCCGAGATGGGTCTTCTTGCCGACCGGATAGATGTAGAACGCCGAGACGACGAGCAGCGCCGCGACGACGAGCAGGATGAGGATATTTCTCTGCTTGCGGTGTTTCATGGAATGTGATCGATCGGACTCGTAGCGAGCCCGTCGAGCGCAACAGCATAGAGAATCCAGCGTGCAATTGCAATCGGACGCAGTCCGACATTCATTGACGTTTTACCTGCAAATGACGACCTTTATGAGATCGGTGACGGCAGCGGCCGCGGCCCGTGGCGTCAGTGGTCCTTGAGGAAGCTCGGAATGTCGAGCACGTCGTCGCTGATCTCGAACGAGGGCTTGGGCTCGGCTCCGAAGATATCGGACGCCGGCGCCTGAGCCTTATGAGACTCGGCCGGCCGGCGCTCGGCCCCGCGCGGACCGTCGAAACCGGTGGCGATGACCGTCACCCGCACCTCGTCGCCGAGCGACGGGTCGACGACCGCGCCGAAGATGATGTTGCAATCGGCGTCGGCGGCGCTCGAGATGATCTCGGCCGCCTCGTTGACCTCGAACAGGCCGAGGTCGCTGCCGCCGGTGATGTTCAGCAGAATGCCCATGGCGCCCTCGACGCTGGCCTCGAGCAGCGGCGAGCTGATGGCCGCCTTGGCCGCCTCGACGGCGCGGTTCTCGCCGCCGGCCACGCCGATGCCCATGAGCGCCGAGCCCGCGTCCTTCATGACGGTGCGCACGTCGGCGAAATCGAGGTTGATGAGGCCGGGCACCGTGATCAGGTCGGTGATGCCCTGGACGCCCTGGCGCAGGACGTCGTCGGCGACCTTGAAGGCGTCGATGATCGACGTGCGCCGCTCGACTACCTGCAGCAGCCGGTCGTTGGGGATGACGATCAGGGTGTCGACCTTCTCGCGCAGCTCGCGGATACCGTCTTCGGCCTGACGCGCCCGCCGTTTGCCTTCGAAGACGAACGGCCGCGTGACCACGCCGACCGTGAGCGCGCCGAGCTCTTTGGCCAGCTCCGAGATGACCGGCGCCGCGCCGGTGCCCGTGCCACCGCCCTTGCCCGCCGTGACGAACACCATGTCGGCGCCCTTGATGGCGTCGCGCAGCTCGTCTTTGCTTTCGATGGCCGCCTGATAGCCGATGTCGGGGTTGGCTCCCGCCCCCAGGCCCCTCGTGATCTTGCTGCCGATGTGGATCTTGACGTCGGCATCGCACATCTGCAGCGCCTGGGCGTCGGTGTTGACGGCGATGAACTCGACGCCGCGCAGGCCGGCATCGACCATGCGATTGACCGCGTTCGTGCCTCCGCCGCCCACGCCGACGACCTTGATGACCGCGAGGTAGTTGCCTGAAGACTCGATCATGGCACCCTAACCCTCCTGTTGAAGCCGAGGCTTATTGTTCTGCCGGCGACCACCATCGAGCGGCCCCTGAGACTTGTTGAATACCTGTGGAACAGAGCCCCGGAAAATGAGGGTTTGCAGGTATTCCATTATTCACAAACCCTTGACGAGAAAGTGAGACCAAGCCACCTTCGTAGCATATGGGCCGGTCGCGCGGAGTGTCAAACAGTCACTCACCGTCAGGGCTGGCTCGTCGGCTGTCCGCTGGGAGTGATCGCCGGCGTGCTGGTGGCCGTGATCGCCGGGGTGACCGACGGCGTGGCCGCCTGCACGAGCGGGGCCGGCAACAGGGGAGCGCCCAGCGGCCGGTCGGGCACCGACACGTCCACGAACGTGCAGGCCACGCGGTCTGCCCGGTAGCGGCCCAGCACCGCCTCGAGGGCCAGGACCTTGGCCGTCAAGGCGCCCGTGTCGCCGAACTCGACCGTGAGACCACCAGTCTCGGTGACACGGATGCTGGTGTCGGTCGCGCTGGCTCCAAGGGCGCCGCGGCGCAGCGCGCCCGACAGCGCGGCCAGCACGACGAGCGCCTGGCGCACGTGATTGTCGGCGACCATGCCCCCGACAAAGACCGGCGCGTCGCTGACGACCACCGGCAGCCGGCGAGTGCCGCGCGGCAGCACAACGTTCGCGCCCGGCGCCGGCAGGCTGGTCGACGACGGCGACGTTGAGGGCGATGCCGCGGGCGAGCTCTGCCCGGCCGGCGACACGGAGGCCGACGGCGTGTTCTGTCCGGCCGCCGGCGACGGAGATGTTTGGGCGCCGGGCGTCGGCGAGCTGCCGCCCGCGGTGGCCGGCGTGGCGACGGTCGTCGCCGCGGCCAGCACGCGGCCCTCGGCCGACACGACGTACCACTGGCCGGCGCCGCGCAGCAGGGCGACCGGCACGTACTCGCTCAGGCGCACCTTCAGCGTGTTGGGAAAGTCGCGATCGACGGCGACACGGTCGACATAGGGAAACCCGGCCAGGGCGCGGCGCACGCGAGCCGCCGTCACCGTGAAGAGGTTGGCGCCCAGAAAGCGGCGACGCAAGACCACGCGCAGCGCCCTGGCGTGCGCCGGCCGCGCGCCGCTGATCACGACGCGGCGTACCTGGAACGTGCCCGACGACCGCCCCCAGGCGTACACACCCAGCGGCACCGCGACGATCAGCACGACCAGCGCGACAGTGGCCAGCAGGCGCCGCCGACGGACGGCGACAGTGCTCATCGGCCGGCGCCGGCGTCCCCGGGTGGCGCCGCGTCGCCCAGGGCGGCCAGCAGCCGCTCGCCGACGTGCGGCACGTCGCCGGCGCCGATCGTGAGCACGAGGTCGCCGGGCCGCACCCGGGCCTGCAGATGCCGCACGGCGTCGCCCAGACGCGGCAGGTAGTAGACCGGACCGCCCGGCCGCTCGAGGAGATAGGCGTCGACGATGAGCTTGCCCGTGACGCCGGGCTCGGGCTCTTCGCGGGCCGGGAATATGTCGGTGACGATAGTCTCGTCGGCCATGGTCAGCGCCCGTCCGAACTCGCGCTGCAGGTAGCGGGTGCGCGAGAACAGATGTGGTTGAAAGACGGCGATGACGCGCCGGTAGGAGCCGCTCCGCGCGGCCTTGAGCGTAGCGGCGACCTCGGTGGGGTGGTGAGCGTAGTCGTCGATCACCACGATGCCGTCGTGCCGGCCGATCTCCTGAAAGCGGCGGGCCGCGCCGCTGAAGGTCGAGAGCTGCGGCGCGGCCTCGTCGAAACCGACACCGGTGTGCGCGAGAGCCGCGAGCGCCGCCAGGGCGTTCAGTACGTTGTGCTCGCCCGGCACGTGAAGCTCGACGCGCCCGAGGCGCCGGCCATCGCGCCGCACCTCGAAGACGCTGCCCCGGTCGTCGACGTGCGCGATCTGCGCGGTGAGGTTGGCCGCGTCATCGTGCCCGCCGGCCCGACCGGCGCCGGCGGAGCCGGCGGGCGCCGACGCCGCCGCGCCGCCTTCGAGGCCGTACCAGACGATCGCGGCCTCGGTCTCGCCGGCCAGAAAGTCGGCTCCGGCGCCGCGCGCCGCGACCAGCAAGCCGCCGGGCGGCAGCAGCGCGACGAAGCGGCGAAAGACGTCGCGAACGTCGGCCAGGCAGCGGTAGTTGGCGTGATGGTCGAGCTCGACGTTCGTGACGACTGCAACCTCGGGACGCAGAAACAGCAGGCTGCCGTCGCTCTCGTCGGCTTCGGCCACGAGCCACTCGCCGTCGCCGACACCGGCGTTGGAGCCGACGTCGTTCAAGTCGCCGCCCACCAGGAACGTCGGCCGGCGGTCGCAGCGCAGCATGACGTGGCTGATCATCGACGACGTGGTGGTCTTGCCGTGGGTGCCGGCCACCGCCACGCCGCGGCGAGTCGTCATCACCCGGGCCAGCATCTCGGCGCGCTGCAGCACTGGCAGGCCGCGGCGGCGCGCCTCCTGCAGCTCGGGGTTGCCGGGCGGGATGGCCGAGGAGATGACGACGAGGGCGGCGGCGCCGACCTGGGCGGCGTCGTGACCGATGTACACCGGCACGCCGCACTCTTCGAGGTGGCGCGTATACCGCGAGGCCTTGAGGTCGGAACCGCTCACCACGACCCCGAGCCTGGAGAGCACGGCGGCGATACCGCTCATGCCGGCGCCCCCGACACCGATGAAATGGACCGGCTGGGGAATGCCCGTCTCGTGCCTCACGCTCGTCTCCTCGTTTGCTACAGGGCCGCTCACGGTCGTCGCCTCACGGTCGCCGGGCGAGCAGCGACTCGACCTGGTCGGCCACACGCGCCGTGGCGTCGGGCCGGCCGGCCGCCTTGCTGGCCGCCGCCATGCGGGCCAGACGCGGCCTGTCGGCCAGCAGCTCCCCGACCAGGCGGCCGAGCAGGCGCCCGTCCAGGGCAGCGTCGGCCACCACCACGGCGGCGCCCGCGGCCGCCATCCAGGCGGCGTTCTTGCTCTGATGGTCGGCGGTGGCGTGCGGGTAGGGGACCAGGATGGCGGGACGCCCCAGGGCGGCGATCTCGGCCACCGACCCACCCGCGCGACCGACGATGAGGTCGGCGACGGCCATGGCGTGCGCCAGGTCCTCAGTGTAGGGCAGCAGCCGGTAGCGCTCAACGTCGGCCCCGCGCGCCGCGAGCGCCGCCTGCATCTCGGCGAAGTGGCGCGGGCCGCAGACGTGCAGCACCTGCAGGTCGAGCGCGGCCGCGCCGAAGGCCTCGAGGCAGGCGCGATTCAGGCTCTGCGCCCCCTGACTGCCGCCGAACACCAGCACGACCGGCAGCGCCGCCGTCAGGCCGAAGGCGGCCCTCCCTCTGTCGGGGTCGGCGGACAGCTGGGCGGCCGACAGCGGCCGCCCCGTGACCACAAAGCGCGGCGGGTCGCGGCCCTCGATCGGAAAGCTCAGACAGACGCGCGAGACCAGCGGCGCCAGAAGGCGGTTCGTGACGCCGAGGTGAGCGTCGCTTTCGATGACGAGCGCCGGCACCCGACGCAGGGCGGCGGCGGCCACGACGGGCCCGCTCAGATAGCCGCCGCCGCCCACCGCGGCCTGCGGCCGTACCGCCGAGACGATCTCCCAACAGCGCGGTGCGGCGGCCGCCAGCCGCCACAGCGTGACGGCGTTCTGACGGGCGAGCAGACGGCGTTCGAAGCCGCGCATGTCGAGCGCCCAGGCGGGATAGTGCTCGGCGACGCGTGCCACCTGCGACGGGGTCGTGACAAACGTGACGGCCGCGCCGCGCGCGGTGAGCTCGTCAGCGACCGCGAGGGCCGGGGTGATGTGTCCCCCCGTCCCGCCCGCCGCCACCAGGACGCGGATGTCGTTCAGTGCTGGCAACGATATAGCTCCTGCGGTTGCTTGCAATGTTGGCCACGATGCCCACGCCGGCCAGCACGACCACGAGGCTCGTGCCGCCGAACGACACGAGCGGCAGCGGCACGCCGGTGAGCGGCAGCACGCCGAGAGCGGCCCCGATATTGACCGCCGCCTGAACGCCGACCGCGCTGCCGATGCCGGCGGCCAGCAGCTTACCGTACGGTTCGCGGCTGTTCAGGGCGATGCGAAAGATCGTCCAGGTGAGGACGACGTAGAGGGCGATCAGGGCAAGCAGGCCGATCAGGCCGAGCTCCTCGCCGATGATACCCGTGATGGAGTCGGTCGTCTGCTCCGGCAGAAAGCCGAACTTCTGGATCGAGTTGCCCAGGCCGACGCCGAAGAGATGACCGGAGGCGATGGAGACCAGCGACTGGACCGTCTGCATGCCGGCGCCGCGGGGGTCCTTCCACGGGTTCACGAACGAGGTCAGGCGCGCCATGCGGTAGGGCTCCACGACGATCGCCGCCGCGACGGCGGCCACCGTGAGCGAACCGAGGGTGACCAGGTGGCGCACGCGAGCGCCCGCCGCCACCACGACCGCCATGACGGAGAGCACGAGGATGATCGTGGTGCCCAGGTCGGGTTCGGCCATGATCAGCAGGGCGGCCGGTCCGACGCCGATGGCCACCAGGCGCACGAACCCCCCGGCCGTGAGCGCGTCGGCCGGCCGCTTGATGACGAGGCCGGCGACGAGGCAGATGCAGGCCAGCTTGGCGAGCTCGCTCGGCGAGTACGAGAAGCCCGCCACGATGATCCAGCGGCGGGCGCCGTTGACCTCGGTGCCGATGCCCGGTACCAGCACGGCCACGAGACTGAGCATGGCAAAGACCCACAACGGCAACGCGACGCGCCGCCAGACGACGTAGTCGACGCGGGCGAGCACGATCATGACGACCACGCCCAGTACCGCGAAGAACGCCTGGCGCTCGATCAGATACCAGCTCGAGCCGTACGAGAAGTAGGCGCTGGCAGTCGAGGCGCTGTAGGCCATGACGAGGCCGAACAGCAGCAGCAGGCAGGTGGTCGTAAGCAGGATCCGGCGCTCCCTGGCGCCGGGGCCCGCGTGGCGCCGGGCAGCGGCCCGGCGCTCGGCTCCCTGGCGCCGCTCGGGACGTGTCCGCTCGAACGCCGGGCCAGACTGCGCCGCGCCGCGGCGCGCCGCGGCGCGGCGCTC
>PLTW01000048.1 GCA_003164655.1 Actinomycetota bacterium | reverse complement strand
GCCGCCGCGACGGCGCCGCCGCCGCTGCGCTCCAGCGGCGCTTCGGGAGCCTGAGCGCCGCGGCAGGCCACCACGCGGTCGCGGCCGAGGCGCTTGGCCTCGTACATGGCCGCGTCGGCCCGATCGATCACCCGTTCGGCGCTGTCGGCGTCGCCGGGGTAGGTGGCGGCGCCGATACTGATCGTCAGCCGGCCGGCGCCGCCGTGNNACTCCTCGCCGCCGTAGCGCGCCGCCAGGTCGACGTGACGGATGGAGCTCTCGATGATCTGGGCGACGCCGCTCAGGGCGGCGTCACCCGCGCTGTGGCCAAACCGGTCGTTGAACTGCTTGAAGTGGTCGAGGTCGCAGAACAGCAGCGTGAGCTCGCCCTGCCGCTCGGCGGTGCTCTCGACCTCTTCGGCCAGGCGCTCGTGCAGGTAGCGGTGGTTGAAGATGCCGGTGAGACCGTCGGTGATAGCGTCGACCTCGGCGCGGCTGAAGCGCACGGCGGCCGAGTGGACGAGCGACGTAAAAGTCTCCGACAGATTGCCGCGCAGCCCCTCGAGGCGAGTGCCGACATCGGCCGGCAGGTCGGCGTTGACGACGGCGACGATGCCTCCGCTCTCGTCGCGCAGCGGGGCGATGCCCGACACCCAGGCGCCCCACGCGTCGACCAGCACGACGTTGATGTCGAGCTTACGTCCGGCGAACTCGGCCTGCAGCTCGTCGTCGACCAGCACCGGCTCGCCGCAGGGCGAGTGCTGCGACGGCTCCTCTTCGCCGTCGACGACGATCGTGAGGCCGCTCTCGCCGGCGACGATGGTCGTCAGAAAGCGCGCCGGCGGGTGGTCGTCGCGGACCTGGCGCAACGTGGCGGCGACGGCGGCGTAGTCGGGGCTGTCCATGTCGCCGCTGGCCACTACGCGGCCATGCTGCTCGACGTCGAGCAGCCGGGCGGCGTCGCGGGCGATCTCGCCGGCGCGGGCGTGCAGCACGGTGAGATCGGAAAGGACGCGGCGGAAGGCGTCGACCAGGCGCGGGTCGAACTGCTGCCCGCGGCAGCGCTCCAGCTCGAGCAGGCAGTCGGAGTAGGTCATGGCGCTGCGGTAAGGGCGCCACGACGACATCGCGTCGTAGCAGTCGACGATGCACATCGCCTGGGCGAGGGGTGGAATGTCGTCGCCGGCGAGTCCGTCCGGGTAGCCGGCGCCGTCCCAGCGCTCGTGGTGGTGGCGCACCGCGGCCACGAGCTCGGGTGCGAACAGGGTGCCGATGATGTCGGCGCTGAAGCTCGGATGCTGTCGCATGAGCTCCCATTCGCGCGTGTTCAGGCGGCTGGGTTTGAGCAGTACGCGATCGGAGATCGCGATCTTGCCGATGTCGTGCAGGTAGGCCGCCTCCTCGGCCTGCACGAGCGTCTCGTGCGGCCAGCCGAGCTCCTTGCCCAGCAGCACCATGTAGGCGGCTACGCGGGCCGCGTGGCCGAGCGTGTAGTAGTCCTTGGCCGACAGCGCCGAGCTCAGCGCCTTGAGGTTGCTCAGGTGCAGGCGGCGGATGTTCTCGTAGAGACGGGCGTTGCCCAGGGCCAGCGAGAGGTGGGTGGCGACCCGGGCCAAGACGTGGAGATGGTGAGTCGAGAAGGCACGGGGCTGCTCGCTGCCCAGCGAGAGCGCGCCGATGAGCTCGCCGTCGACGAGCAGGCCGGCGACGGCGCCCGATCGCAGCCCTTCGACGACCGGATCGTCGGCCGGCAGCGGACCGTCGGTCGGCAGGTCGAGCATGAGCGCCTGCCCGGTCCGCAGCCGCTCGGCGAGCTCCGCCGCGACCGCGCCGGCGTCCATGCCCGCGTAGCGCCAGCCGCTGTCCGACGAGAGGATGGTGGCGAGCCTGCCGTGTTCGTCGACCAGCACGACGCTGGCCCGATCGAACGGCACGAGGCGGCGCAGCTCGACCAGGGTCGCGTCGGCGATGTCCTCGACCCGCAGGGTCGAGGTGATCTTGCGGGCGATCTCGTTCAGCAGCTCGGTCTCGCGCTGGCGCTGTTCGAGCTCGCGGTAGACCTTGGCGTTGTGCAGGGCGGCCGCGGCCTGCTCGCCGATGCCGCGTACGAGCTCGACCTCCTCGGCCGTGAAGCGGCGCTCGGTCTCGGTCTCCACGATGACCAGCAGACCGAGCGGCTGGTCGCCAAAGGCAAAGGGCACGTTCAGGACGCTCTTCTCGCCCCAGGCGCGCATCGAGCGGCGCGACACCGGGTCGATGTCCGGGTCGCTCAGCAGCTCCTGCACCGGCACGCCGCCCAGCAGGATCTCGGTGTCCTTGGGGTAGTCGGCCATGCGGTAGCGGATCGTCGGGTCGGCGAAGGCGGCCACGCCCAGGCCCTCGGCGACGTAGTCGCTGCGCACGACCATCACGCCCTCGTCCAGATCGAACTCGTAGATGAGGCATTCGGGCGCGCCGACCGCCTCGGCCGACTTGCGTGCCAGCGTGCGCAGCACGTCCTCGACCACCAGTGTCGAAGTGATGGCCCGGCCGGCATCGAGCAGCGACGAGAGGCGCCGGTTCTGGCGGCGCAGCTCGCGGTTGCTCTGCTCGAGGCGGTCGAGAAGGGCGGCCTTGGCAAAAGCGCCGGCGAGGATGTCGCTCGACGGTTCGAGCGTCTCGCTCAGGCGGGCAAAGTCGCGCGGCACGATGTCGTAGAGGTCGATGAGTCCCACGAGCTTGCCGGCCGAGATCATCGGGATGCTGAGGAAGCTCACGAACCCCCAGCCCAGCATGGCGTCGCGTTCGACCGGATCGAGGTGCGCCGCATGCAGGTCGTCGATGGCCAGGGGCCGCCCCGAGTCGAGGATGCGCCGCGTGAGCGGATAGCGCTCGACCGGCAGCGTTCTGCCGACGACCGCACGGTCGAAGCCGTGCACGTCGCAGCTCGTCACGCAGCGCAGGCGTTCCGCCTCGGGCATCCAGATGTCGCAGTCGACGGCGTCGGCAAGCTCGCGCAGTCCGCTCGCCAGAAGCTCGACAGTCTCGTGCAGATCGGCGGTCTGCGACAGGCGGCGGGCGAGGGTGTAAAGCCCGTCGCGCAGGGCGCGGGCGTCGGCGCCGGTGGCCAGAGCCGAGGGCGGGGCGGGGTCACGCGGCCGGGCGGTGTCGCGCAGCGCCTCGGCGTCGCGACGGCGGAAGAAGCGCGGACCGCCCGGCCGCCGGTAGCAGGGCAGCTCGCCGGCGTCGGCGCGGCGACGCAGAGCGGTGGGGCCGACGCCGGCGACCGCTGCCGCCGCCGGCAGCCGCAGCCAGTCCGCAGACCCGTTCCCCTGGGGCGTCATGCCGATCCCTCCCGTCCGTCCGGCCGTTAGTGTAGCCATATGGTGTGCCGCGAGCCACCATGGTGGCGGTCCTGCGCCCGGGCGCGCCGGCCCTCGTCGCCGCGCAAATTGCGGTCGTTTCCGGCGCCGTGTATCGTTTCAGCCGCGACGCCATGATCCATGCCCCGACAGACGACCCGATCGTCATCGTTCAGCACGAGGCCGCCGCCCATGCCGGCACGCTGCTCGAGACGCTCGTCAACGCCGGCCTCACGGTCGACGTGCGCCAGCTTCACGCCGGCGCGCGTGTGCCCTCGGTCGGCGAGCTCGGCGAGATCGGCGGCCTGATCGTGCTGGGCGGCTCCATGAACGCCGACCAGGCCGCCGAGTTTCCCTTCATCGACCGCGAGCGGCGTCTGCTCGCCGCGGCCGTCGAAGCCGGGCTGCCCGTGCTCGGCATCTGCCTCGGTGGTCAGCAGCTCGCGGCCGCGATCGGCGGTCGTGTCTACCCGCGCGCGCAGGCCGAGGTGGGCTGGCTGCCGGTGGACATCGTCCGCGACGACGGGCTGCTGAGCGAGATCCGCTCGCCGTTCTACGCCCTGGAGTGGCATGCCCAGTCGTTCACCGTGCCGGGCGAAGCCGAGGTCCTCGCCCTGCGGTCCGGCGACCCGGGTGTGCAGGCGTTTCGCATTGGCCGGCGGGCGTGGGGCCTGCAGTTTCACGCCGAAGTCGACGAGAGCATTCTGCGCTTCTGGCTGAAGCGCGACAACAAGGGCGTGGCGCGCCGCGATCCGGCGCTGCACGCCCGGCTGCTCGCCTCGGTGGCGCAGATCGTCGGTGACTCGCGGCTGCTCTGCCGGCAGCTCGTCGAGAACTTCGTGGCGTTCCTGTAGTCCGCCCGGCGGTTGCCGCCGACGGTGATCGCGGTACGGCGCGCCGGCCGGATTGTTGGGGGCGCCCGGCCCTTGCCGGCGCCCAGGGGGGAAGCGCCGCGAACCCACCCGCACGACCGTCACGATATCCGCGAAATTGTCTTGTGATAGCAATCACGTTCACGACATCATTTTGGACAGTTTGTCCAAGCTGTCCGGTGCGGCCTTGCGGCCGTCCACGGAGACGACTGGCCGAAAGGACGAAATGCTTTGCAAGCCGCACGCGGAGGGCGCTTGCTGTGTGTAACGTTCCGTCAAGTAACTCGAATGGGACTTCACGGATCCGGGGGGACACCGAAGGCGGATATGGGGAACGCCCGCCCTGGCCGACGCGCTTTCGGCGCGGGCCGCGCGGGCACCCCTGCCCGCTGCCGCCTCCGCCGGCGTGCCCGGCGAGAAGGGTCCGGCGGCCTGCCGTCGTGCGGTCTCCCCCGAATCTCCGCCGAGCCCCGAGTGAGGAGGAGTCGTGGAGGAGGCAGTGCTCACCATCCCGTCTCTGTGGGCCGATCACCACATTCTGGCCGTTCGTGACGCGCTGTGCCCCTTGGATGGGGTCGAGAGCGTGCTGGCGTCGGCGCTGAACCGCACCGCGACCGTGACCTACGACCCCGCAAAGCTCACCCCCGAGCAGCTTGTCGCGAGCCTGGCCAAGGCCGGCTATGCCGTAGGCGACGGCGCGGGCGACGACGCGAGCGCCGCCGACGAGCCGCAAGGCTGGGCCGGCAACGGCTCGCGGGTGGCGGTCACCAACCCCGTCGACCTCGCGATGTCCGGCGACTACCGCAAGTATTGATCGCGCCGTGAGCGGCCGACGCCGGCCGCTCGCCTCGAACCAAGGAGTTGACTGATGGGAGACCCGAAGAGCGTCGATCCGGCCGCACCCGGGACCGTCGACCAGTCCCCGCCCAAGAGTATCGACCCGGCCGCGATCGAGATGCTGCAGCACGCCGACGACTGCGGGATCGACACCGCGTTCACGCGAGCCGACCACATGAAGCCCTGTCCCATCGGCGAGGCGGGCGCCTGCTGTCGGATCTGCAGCATGGGTCCCTGCCGGCTGGTCGGCAAGGACGCCGAGGAGAAGACCGGCATCTGCGGCGCCGACCTGCCGACGATCGCCTCGCGCCATTTCGCGCGCCAGGTCGCCGGCGGCGTGGCGGCCCATTCCGACCACGGCCGCGACATGGCTCACACGCTTCTGGCGGCGGCCACCGGCGCGGCGCCCGACTACGTCATCAAAGACGAACAGAAGCTCATGGTGGTGGCCGGCTACCTGGGTGTGGCGACCACCGGGCGGGAGACCAACGAGATCGCCGCCGAGGTCGCCGAGGTGGCGCTGACCCAGTTCGGCCAGCAGCACGGTGAGATCCTCTACACCAAGCGGGCCACGCCCAAGCGGCAGGCGCTCTGGAAGAAGCTCGGCCTCACGCCGCGGGCCGTCGATCGCGAGGTCACCGAGGTCATGCATCGCACCCACGAGGGCGTCGACCTCGATGCCGAGAACATCCTGAAGAGCGCCATGCGCTGCTCGCTGGCCGACGGCTGGGGCGGCGCCATGCTGTCCACCGACATCTCCGACATCCTCTTCGGCACGCCCTCGCCGCTCACTTCCGAGGTCAACCTCGGCGTCCTCAAGGCCGACCAGGTCAACATCGTCGTGCACGGCCACGAGCCCTCGCTGTCGGCCATGATGGTCCAGGCATCCCGCGATCCCGAGCTGATCGCCGAGGCCCAGGCCAAGGGCGCGGCCGGCATCAACCTGGCCGGCATCTGCTGTACGGCCAACGAGATCCTGATGCGCTTCGGCATCCCGCCGGCGGGCAACTTCCTGCATCAGGAGCTCGCCGTGCTGACCGGCGCCGTCGAGGTCATGGTGGTCGACGTGCAGTGCATCATGCAGGCGCTCTCGCCGCTGGCCAAGCGCTTCCACACCAAGCTGGTGACGACGTCGCCCAAGGCGCGCATCCCCGGCGCCGAGCACGTGCAGTTCGACGAGGCGACGGCGCTCGACACCGCCAAGGCGCTGGTGCGCATGGCGATCGACAATTACCCGAACCGCGGCCCGGTGCACATTCCCGACTACCACGAACCGCTGGTGGCCGGCTTCTCGCACGAGTACCTGAACTACATGCAGGGCGGTTTTCACCGCGCTTCCTTCCGCCCGCTGAACGACGCCATCATTGCCGGCCGCGTGCGCGGCCTGGCCGGCATCGTCGGCTGCAACAACGTGCGCGTCACCCAGGATCTCGCCATCGTCGAGCTCATCAAGAGCTTCATCGCGCGCGACGTTATGGTCGTGGTGACCGGCTGCGCCGCGACGGCCGGCGCCAAGGCCGGCTACCTCTCACCTGAGATCCTCGACGCGGCCGGCCCCGGCCTGCGCGAGGTCATGGAGGCGATCGGCATTCCGCCGGTGCTCCACCTGGGCTCCTGCGTCGACAACTCACGGATCCTCACGGTGCTCACCCAGGTGGCTACCGAGGGCGGTCTCGGCGAAGACATCGACGACCTGCCGGCCGTGGGGCTGTGCCCCGAGTGGATGTGCGAGAAGGCCGTGGCGATCGGCACGTACTTCGCCGCCTCGGGCGCCCACGTGATCTTCGGCGTGGGCAGCCCGGTGCGCGCCTCCAGCGAGGTCACTCGGCTGATGACCACCGGCTGGGAGGAGCTCGTCGGCGGCGACCTCGAGTTCGAGCCCGACTGGGAGAAGATGCTGACCCGCTCGCTCGAGCTGATCGACGGCAAGAGGGCGGCCCTCAAGCTGCCGGTCTACGACCCGTCGCAGTTCGGCGCCAGCGGCGACACCCTCTACTTCGAAGCCGTCAAGGCCCAGCTTGCCGGCGGCGGCAACGGCACAAACGGCGAAGGCGCGCACACCCACCAGCACACCGGGGCCGCCGCGACCACCGCTCACCTCGACGCCACGGAGGCCTGACATGTCCCGCTTCGTCGCCACCAGCGCCATCAGAGGGGCCGCCCGCATGGTCGGCGAGGCCGACCTCGCCCTGCAGGGGGCGCTCGAGCGCCTCGGTCCCGACACGCCGGTCGCCTTTACGAACACGGCCTACTTTCTGCCGGTGATCTACGCCTTCACCGGCCGCAAGGTCGAGAAGCTCGGCGACCTGCCGCCCGTGATCGAGCGGGCCAAGTCGCTGCTGCACCCGACGCCGACCGAGAGCATGTGGCTGCCGTATCTCGGCGAGACGCTCGACTCGGGCATCGCTACCCTGTTTGCCCAGGAGGCCCTCGAGGGCGTGCGCTTCGCCGAGGGCAGCGAGCCGCAGAAGATCAAGCTCAGCGGCTATCAGGCCGGCGCCGAGCGCATCGGCGGCGACACGAGCACCTTCGTCCATGGCGACCAGGCGCTGCTGAACGGCCCGATCGACGACATTCAGCTGCGCGGCTGGGGCATCCAGTTAGTCGACGGCCGCATGCCGGGGTTCTGCGCCATCGTCGGCTGCGCCAAGAGCAACGAGGTCGCCGTCAAGATCGTGCGCGAGCTGCAGAGCCGCGGCATCCTGATCTTTCTCTCCGGTAACGTCAACGGACGCAGCATCATCCACCAGCTCATGGAAGAAGGCGTCCAGCTCGGCTACGACACCTTCACGGTGCCCTTCGGCATCGATACGATCTCGGCGGTCTACGCCCTGGGCTTCGCGGCCCGCTCGGCGCTCACCTTCGGCGGCATGGACGCCGGCAAGGCGCGCGACATCATGCTCTACAACAAGTACCGCGTGTTTGCCTGGGTGCTGGCCCTCGGCGAGGTCGACGACCTCAAGTACGCCACGGCCGCCGGGGCGCTCTCATTCGGCTTCCCGGTGGTCGCCGACACGCGCATCCCGCAGATCCTGCCGACCGGCGTGACCACCTACGAGCACGTCGTCTCCATGCCCTTCGACGAGATTCCCGGCGCCGACGACATGGAGCGCACCGAGAAGCTCATTCAGCGCTGCATCGAGGTGCGCGGCGTCAAGGTGAAGATGAACAAGGTGCCGATCCCGGTGGCCTTCGGCTCGGCCTTCGAGGGCGAGCGCGTGCGCAAGGACATCCTGCGCATGGAGTTCGGCGGCAAGCGGGCGCGGGCCTTCGAGTACCTGCGCATGAAGCCCGCCGACGAGGTCGAGGACGGCAAGGTCACGATCATCGGCCCCGACCTCGACACCTGCGAGGTCGGCGGCGCCATGTCGCTGGGCATCGTGGTCGATGTGGCCGGGCGCAAGATGCAGACCGACTTCGAGTCGATCATCGAGCGTCAGTTCCACTACTTCGTGAACATGGCCGAGGGCATCCAGCACGCCGGCCAGCGCGACATCACCTGGATCCGCGTGAGCAACTCCGCCTTCGACAAGGGCTTCCGGCTCGAGCACTTCGGCAAGCTCATCCACGCTCGCATCCACGACGTGTTCGGCAACATCGCCGACAAGGTGGCCGTCACGCTGGTCACCGACGAGAGCAAGATCGACGAGCTCCTCGAGGCGGCCAGAGCGGTCTACCGCGAGCGCAACGAGCGCATCGCCACGCTCACCGACGAGTCGGTCGACACCTTCTACAGCTGCCTGCTGTGCCAGAGCTTCGCGCCGAGCCACGTCTGCGTGGTCAACCCCGAGCGGGTCGGACTGTGCGGCGCCTACAACTGGCTCGACTGCAAGGCTTCCTACGAGATCAACCCGACCGGCCCTAACCAGCCGGTGCCCAAGGGCACCTGCATCGATCCGGTGCAGGGCGAGTTCTCGGGGCCCAACGAGTTCATCTACCAGCACTCCAACCAGTCGGTCGAGCGCGTCACCTTCTACTCGATCATGGAGGCGCCCATGACCTCCTGCGGCTGCTTCGAGTGCATCGCCGTGCTGGTGCCCGAGGCCAACGGCTTCATGCTGGTGAGCCGCGAAGACCCCAGCATGAACCCATCGGGCATGACCTTCTCGACCCTCGCCGGCACCGCCGGCGGCGGCATGCAGACGCCCGGCATGATGGGCATGGGCAAGTTCTATCTGACGAGCAAGAAGTTCATCTCGGCCGACGGCGGCATCAGGCGGATCGTCTGGATGAGCAGCTTCCTCAANNGAATCGATGGCGACCGAGCTTCAGGAGGTCTGCGAGCGCGAGGGCGTGCCCGACCTGCTCGACAAGATCGCCGACGAGCGCATCGCCACCACGGTCGAGGACCTCATGCCCTTCCTCGAAGAAAAGGGCCATCCGGCCCTCACCATGGATCCCCTCCTCTAACCCTTCTAAAGAAGAAGGAGCTACGGTATGGCACCAATCGAGATCCCCAAGGAAAAGTGGTCGGGCCCGGTCCGCGAGGTGACGCTGGGCGCGACGGGTGACGGCGGCACGCGTACCTCGACGGTCACCGTCGGCGGAGAGGCGACGTTGCCGTTCCTGCAGTTCGAAGGCGCGATGCCCCTCAAGCCGGCGGTCGCCGCGGAGATCGTCGACATCTACCCCGAGGACTGGTCGCCGGCGCTGCTGGCGGTCTGGGGCGACGAGGCTCGCGACCCGGCCGCCTGGGCTGCCAAGGCGGTCGCAGCCGGCGCCGAGCTGCTCGCCCTCAAGCTGCGCGGCTGCCATCCCGACCAGGGCGATCACGGACCCGCCGAAGCCGTCGCGGCCGTCAAGGCCGTGCTCGGCGCCGTCGGGGTGCCGCTGATCGTGTACGGCCCGGGTGTGGCCGACAAAGACAACGAGGTGCTCGTGGCCGTCGCCGAGGCGACCAAGGGCGAGCGCATCGCCCTGGCCAACTGTACCGACAAGAACTACCGCACGATCGTGGCCGGCGCCCTGGGCAACGGCCACGTCGTGGTCGGCCAGACGCCGATCGACGTCAACCTGGCCAAGCAGCTCAACATTCTGATCAGCGACATGGGGCTGTCGCTCGATCGGGTCCTCCTCGACCCCACGACGGGCGCGCTCGGCTACGGCATCGAGTACAGCTACTCGGTGATGGAGCGCTTGCGCCTGGCGGCGCTGATGGGCGACTCCATGACTCAGCAGCCCATGATCTGCACGGTCGGCGAGGAGTCGTGGCGCCAGAAGGAGTCGCGCTCGCCCGACGGCGTGCCGCCCGAATGGGGCGACTTCGCTACCAGAGCGGTGATCTGGGAGATCGCGACGGCCGTGACGCTGCTGCAGTCGGGCGCCGACATCGTCGTACTGCGCCATCCCGCCGCCATCGATCGCGTCAAGCAGGCGATCGACGAGCTCATGACCGGCGCGGTCCCCGAGGCGCTCGCGGTCTCGTCCCCGGCAGTCTGAAAGGAGCTGTGGTAAAACATGGCGCTGAGTGGTCTTCAAATCTATAAACTCCTGCCGCAGACCAACTGCAAGGAGTGCGGCTTTCCTACCTGCCTGGCCTTTGCCATGAAGCTGGCCCAGAAGGGGACCGAGCTCGCCAAGTGCCCCTATGTCACCGACGAGACGCGGGTCGCCTTAGACGCGGCGGCCGCGCCGCCCATCCGCCTCGTCACGGTCGGCACCGGCGAGCGCGCCTTTGCCGTCGGTAACGAGACGGTGCTGTTCCGCCACGAAAAGACGTTCGTCCACCAGACGGCGCTGCTCGTACGGGTGCACGACGACGACGCCGACCTGGTAGAGGCCGCCAAGCTGGCGGCCGGCTATGCGGTGGAGCGCGTGGGCATGACGCTGACGCTCGACGGTCTCGTGATCGAGAACCGTTCGGGCGCGGCGGCGACCTTCGCCAAGGCCGTCGCGGCGGTCCACGAAGCCTGTCCCGGGGCGCCGCTCGTGCTGAAGAGCGACGACCCGGCCGCCATCGAGGGCGCCCTGGGCGTCGTCGGCGCCGAGCGGCCGCTCATTCACGCGGCCACGGCGGCCAACTGGCAGGCCATGGCCGCTCTTGCCACCAAGCACACCTGCCCGCTGGCGATCCGCGCCGATAGTCTCGACGGGCTGGCCGAGCTCTCCGCCCAGGTGACCGGCGCCGGGGTCGAGGACCTCGTCGTCGATCCGGCGACCCAGGGCCTGCGCGACGGTCTGGCGCTGGCTACGCTGCTGCGTCGCCTCGCGCTCAAGAAGAACCTCCGCGCGCTCGGCTATCCGATCATCGCCTTCGCCGGTCGCGAGGCCGTCGAAGGCGAAGCCGTCCTGGCCACCGCGGCGATCGCCAAGTACGCCTCCATCGTGGTGCTCGACCACATCGACCCGGCGCTGTTCTACCCGCTCATCACCTTGCGCCAGAACATCTACACCGATCCCCAGAAGCCGATCCAGGTGGAGCCCAAGCTCTACCAGGTCGGTGTGCCGACCGCCGACAGCCCGCTGCTCATCACGACCAACTTCTCCCTGACGTACTTCAGTGTCTCGGGCGAGGTCGAGTCGAGTGGCAAGCCGTGCTGGCTGCTGGTGGCCGACGCCGACGGACAGTCGGTGCTCACAAGCTGGGCGGCCGGCAAGTTCGACGCGCTCAAGATCGCCAAGACGGTCAAGGACTCGGGCGTCGAGCAGCAGCTCTCACACCACAAGCTGATCATTCCCGGGCACGTCGCGAGCCTGTCGGGCGAGTGCGAAGAGGAGCTGCCGGGCTGGGAGATCATGGTCGGGCCGCGCGACGCGGTCGACATTCCGAGCTATCTCAAGACCGTGTGGAGTCCGTCGTGACCGACGGCGCGGTGTAGGGACGAGAAGCGATCCCAGGCCGGGGGTGAAGGCCGACAATGTCGCTGCTGGTTGAGTTCGAGCCTGCGGGCGTGGTGGTCCTCGCCGAGCAGGGCGCGAGCCTGCTCGACGTAGCCGCCGAGGCGGGGGTGCAGATCGATGCCCCCTGCGGTGGCCAGGGCCGCTGCGGCCGTTGCAAGGTGCGTCTCGAGGGCGACGTCGACGGCGGCGGCCCGCTGCGCTCGCGCAGCAACGCCCGGCTGACGCCCGAAGAGGTAGCCAAAGGCTACACGCTGTGCTGCCAGACCTTCGTCGAGGCCCCGGCCGGGGTGCGGGACGGCAAGGAGCGGCAGGTCACGGTGGTCGTGCCGCGGCCGCACAAGAAACGGCTGCGTCAGCTCGGTCACAGCGAGGCCCAGCCCGACATTCTGCGCGGCCACGGCGAATGGCAGAAAGAGCCGGCCATCCGCACCGAGACGATCGAGATCGAGGCGCCTTCGCTCGCCGACAACACGAGCGATATCGACCGCTTGGCCCGCGAGCTTTCTCGGCAGTGCCGCGTCCCGGAGATCCGGATGCCGCTCGACGTGGTGCGCCAGCTCGGACACACGCTGCGGTCGGCCGACTGGAAGGTCGCCGTCACTCTCGAGACGGCCGAGTTCGACCACGACGCGCGGCTTTCGCCGCGCGTCGTGGCGGTCGGCCCGGCCCATCCCGCGCGGGGCGCCTACGGTCTTGCCATCGACGTGGGCACGACCAGCGTCGTCGCCTATCTCGTGCAGCTCAAGTCGGGCAAGGTGGTCGACTCCACCGGCGCTTACAACGCCCAGATCGCCTGCGGCGACGACGTGATCTCGCGCATCGTCTACTCGCAGCGCGGGCACGGACTCGGTCGCCTGCAGCAGCTCGTGATCGGCACCATCGCCGAGCTGATCGACGAGCTCGTCGCGCGCAGCGCGATCGCCCCGACCGACATCCACGAGGTCACGATCGCCGGCAACACGGTCATGACCCACCTGCTGCTGGCGCTCGACCCCAAGTACCTGCGCGAGGAGCCCTACATTCCCACGCTCACCACCATGCCGGCACTGGTGGCCGGTCAGCTGGGCCTGAAGACCAATCCCCAGGCCCAGGTCTTCGTCATGCCCGCGATCGGCAGCTACGTCGGCGGCGACATAGCTGCGGGGGTCCTGTCGAGCGGCATGTACGCCACCGACAAGCTCACCCTGTTCATGGACGTGGGCACCAACGGCGAGATCGTGCTGGGCAACCGCGAGTGGCTGATCTGCTGCGCCTGCTCTGCCGGTCCGGCCTTCGAGGGCGCCGGCGTGACCTGCGGCATGCGGGCCACGACCGGGGCGATCGAAGACATCTGGATCGATGGCGGCACGTTCGAGCCGAGCTTTCGCACGGTCGACGACGGCGCCCCGCAGGGTCTTTGCGGCAGCGGCCTGATCGACGTGCTGGCTGAGCTCTTCGTGACCGGCGCGCTGCTCAAGGGTGGGCGTTTCGCGCGCGGCCTCGACACACCGCGTATCAGAGAGGGGCAGCACGGCCGCGAGTACGTCGTCGCCTGGGGCCCCGAGACCGAGATCGGCCACGACATCGTCGTGACCGAGACCGACGTCGACAGCCTGCTGCGCGCCAAGGCCGCCATGTACGCCGGCTTCTCCGTGCTGTGCCGCAGCGTCGGCGTCGACATCGCCGATGTCGAACAGTTCCTGATCGGCGGCGCCTTCGGCCAGTTCATCAACGTCGAGAAGGCCATCCAGATCGGTCTGCTGCCCGACCTGCCCGTCGAGCGCTTCCGGTTCCTGGGCAACACGAGCGCCCTCGGCGCCTACATCGCTCTGCTGGCCGTCGATGCCCGCCGCCAGGTGCCCGAGATCGCCGGGCGCATGACCTACCTCGAGCTGTCGGCCGACAATTCGTTCATGGACGAGTACACCTCGGCGCTGTTTCTGCCGCACACCGACCTCGACGCCTTTCCGTCCGTGCGCGCCCTGCTCGAGCGCAACGGGGCTGCCGGCGAGCCGCCGGCGGCCGGCGATCACCCGGCGGCAGAGGCCGACGGCTCCGCGGCCGACGGC
>PLTW01000253.1 GCA_003164655.1 Actinomycetota bacterium | reverse complement strand
GCCCCCAACGGAATTCGAATCCGTGCTGCCGGCTTGAAAGGCCGGTGTCCTAGGCCGCTAGACGATGGGGGCACGGTGCCGCGCAGGGATTATACCTGTTGCGCTGCCCGGTGGCGCGGCCGTTTGCCGGAGCCGCTCACAAGGCACAACTTGGTAGGGTGTTTCACAACCATCAAGGAGTCGACCAGTGAGCAAGGATACGGCGACACGCGCACATTCCCGCGAGGCGGAGCGCGGCAAGACCAAGGACGTTGGCAAGCGCACCGCCGCCAACGGCAAGCGCACCACCGTCAACGGTAAGCGCGCGGACGGCAACGGTAAGCGCGCCGCCGCCAACGGCCAGCGCACCTCCGCCGGCGGCCTGCCGGTCGCCGCGATCCGGCGTTTCGACGAGAGCTTCGCGGCCGAGCCGCGCAATCGCCTGGCGCTGAACGCCGTCACGGCCGGCAAGGTCCAGGTCGTGGCGCGCAACCGCGAGGCGGTCGTGCGCGCCGCGCAGCGCAGCTTCTCGCACGTCATCAAGACGCCCGACATCACCAACCAGAAGCAGAGCGGCCGCTGCTGGATGTTCGCCGGGCTGAACGTGCTGCGCGTGGCCACCATGAAGGCGCTCAAGGTCGACCAGTTCGAGTTCTCGCAGAGCTACCTGCAGTTCTACGACAAGCTCGAAAAGGCCAACTGGTTCCTCGAGACGATGCTCGCCACCTCAGGCGAGCCGACCGACGGCCGGCTGATCGCCTTTCTGCTGCAGGACCCGATTCAGGACGGCGGTCAATGGGACATGTTCACCGACCTCGTGCGCAAGTACGGCGTCGTGCCCAAGACGGCCATGCCCGACGCCGAGTCGAGCGGCGAGTCGATGCCCATGAACGGCATGCTGCGCGCCAAGCTGCGCGAGTACGCGGCCGAGCTGCGTCGCGGCAGCGCCGGCGGGCAGGCCGACACCGAGCTGCGCCGCCGCAAGGACGAGATGCTGGCCACGGTGTATCGCATGCTGGCGATCCACCTGGGGCGGCCGCCGCGCGAGTTCGACTGGCAGTGGCGCGACTCAGACGATGAGTTTCATCGCGACGGCATCATCACTCCGGCGCAGTTCTATGAGCGCTACGTCGCCGTCGAGCTCGGCGACTACGTGAGCCTCATCAACTGCCCGACGCCCGACAAGGCGTTCAACACCCTCTACACGGTGCAGTANNNCCTCGACCGCGAGATGTACGACCTCGAGCTGCTCTACGCGACGCAGTTCACGGCCGACAAGGCCGAGCGCGTCGAGTACGGCCACAGCGTCATGACCCACGCCATGGTGCTCACCGGCGTCGATCTGGACGACAAGGGCCGGTCGCGCCGCTGGAAGGTCGAGAACAGCTGGGGCGACAAGGTCGGCGAGAAGGGCTACTTCGTGATGGGCGACCGCTGGTTCGACGAGTACATGTTCGAGGTCGTGATCGACCGCCGGCACCTGCCCAAGCGGGTCCTGCAAGCACTCGCTACCGAGCCGGTCGTACTGCCGCCGTGGGACCCGATGGGTTCGCTCGCGCGCGGCCGCTGAGGCGGCCGCCGGAAGCGTTCATCAGTTCGAGCGGGCGCCGGCCGCGAGTACGAGCCCGGCGCCGCTCGTCAGTTCGCGCCCGGCGCGGGGCTGGGCGACCAGACGACGTTGCCGCCCGGTTGCGAGCGCGCCAGGGCGACGCCGATGGCGTCCTGCGCGGCGTGCGCGGCGGTCATGTCGACGACGCGGCTGTTCATGAACATCGAGAAGGCCAGCCACTCGCCATTGGCGCTCGTGACGTAGCCCGAAAGGCTGCTGGCCACCGTCAGGGAACCCGTCTTGCCGTGCAGGTTCTTCTGGGCGGCGGTGCCGCGCATGCGGTGCGCCAGGGTGCCGTCGACGCCGGCCACCGACAGCGAGCTCCACAGGACCGGCCAGTCGGGGCGCCGCGACATGGCGGCCAGCAGGGTCGTGATGTCGAACGTCGTCATGTGGTCGGCGTAACTCAGCCCCGAGCCGTCGGTCAGGCGAAAGGTCGCACCGGCGATGCCCCGTGAAATCAGAAAGGCGCGCTCGACGGCGACGCCCCTGGCGGTCGTGCCGCCGCCGCCGAACGATGCCCCGAGTCCCTTGGTGAGCATCTCGGCGAAGAAGTTGTCGCTCGGCTTGTTCATGGCCGCGAGCAGCCGCGACAGCGGCGCCGAGCGCTCGATGTAGGAGAGCCTGGCCGTCGCCGGTGTGACCCAGACCGTGGGCCGGCCGCTGACCGGTATGCCGGCCTTGCGCAGCAGAGCGGTGAGCTGGGCGGCCACATACTGCGGCGGATCGCCGACCCGGGCACCGGCGGCGCTTGCGCCCTCGTTCAGCGAGAGGGCCGAGAGCGGTCCGCAGTCGGAGGTCATGCCGGGCTTCCAGGAGCTCACCGCACGGACGGTGTCGAAGTAGCTGTCGTCGCCGACCACGCGGCCGACGATCTTCTTGACGCCGGCGTTGCGCAGCGCCGTGACGAAGTCGCTGAGGCGCGATGTGCGCAGGTGCAGGACGTGCGACTGATACGCGGTCGTGGAGAGACTCGGGTCGCCGAAGCCTTTGAGAAAGAGATTCCCCGTGTAGACGCCGTCGCCGGCCAGCGTTCCGTTCGTGAACAGCTCGGTGCGAAAACGGAAGGTCGCGCCCCACCTGGCGAGCGCGGTCGACGAGGTGACGAGCTTCTCGTTGGAGGCCGGCAGAAGCTGCGTCTCGCTGTTGCGCTCGTAGAGCGACGTGGCGGTCGACAGGTCGACGACGCTGACGGCCGTCGTGGCGCCCGCGAAGCCGTGAGCGGTGAGGGCCGACGTGATGCGGGCCTGGAGCGTGCTCGCGGCGGCGGTGGCCGGTACGGCCACCGCCGCCGCGAGCACGGCGACGAAGGCGATGAGCACCCGGCGGCGGATGGGGTTGCGGCGGTTCTCCATGGGGCCTCTCCGTAGAGCCGGGCCGTGACGGTCCGGCCGTCGATCGTACGGTCTACTCAAGGCAGACTACCGGTCGGGTCGGCGCACCACAAGCCGCGTCGCTCAAGCGGCGCGGCTTGATGCGAGGAGTCGGCGCGCCGGCCGCCGGCGCCGCTCCGGCGGCGATCGGCCGTGTCGCGGCGCTACCGCGCCACGGTCTTGCGCGCGATCACGACCGCTCCGCGGTCGCGATCGATGCGCACGTCGTCCATGAGACTGGCCAGGAGAAAGAGCCCGCGACCCCGGGGGCTGAGCGGGTCGGGCGGTTGGGAGGTGTCGATAGTGGGCGGCTCGAACCCGACGCCGTGGTCGCGCACGACCAGGCAGACGGCATCGGTGTCAAAGGCCACCGTGACGTCGATCGTGCGCGGGCTCTTGCTGAAGCGGATGGCGTTCTTGCAGGCTTCATCGAGGCTCAGGACCACGTCGAAGACGGCGTCATCGGGCACGCCAAAGCCGCACAGAAAGGTCCGCACGCGGTGTCGTGCGGCGCCCAGCGCCGAGGCCATCGGCCTGACGGTCAGAGAGAGGACTGTGGGTTCTGTCATGCTTGCTACGTTCGTGGCGAGGCACCTGTCTTCTTGCTGGTACGGTGCCCGTTTGCAGGGCAGTTAGTCGCGCGTCGGCGTTATTGCCGGCCGGGCGCGTCCGGGTGCCACCGCGGGCGACGCCGGGCGCGACTGCGTGCCGCTCCGTCGCGGCGCGGACCGGTGCGGCTCCGGCGCGGGAGCTACGGCCGCCAGGGAGTCGCGCCGGCGCCGTCGCGGCGAATGATCGCGGCGACCCGGTCGACGATCGCCGGCCGTGACGTGATGAGACCGAGCTCGCGGTTGTAAAGCAGCGACGCCACCGAGAAGTTCTGCGAGCCGATGAAGACTCGCGCCTGCGGCCGGCCGGGGTCGACGACGATCGCCTTGGCATGAATGTAAAGGGGCGCCGAGGAGTCGTACGTGGCCACCGCGACTCCGGCCCGGGCCAGCGCGTCGAACGCGCCGGCCCACTCGCTCTGGCGCGTCATGACGACCTCGACCCTGACGCCGCGGTGCGCGGCCGCCTGGAGGGCGGCGGTCACCGCGGGGTCGCTCATCTCTTCGTTTTCGATCAGCAGCTCGTGGCGGGCCGAGGCGATCAGGGCGACCAGTGCGTCTTGCGCGCCCGGGCTCCAGACGAGGTCGGCGGGTGAAGACGGCGGCAAGCCGCCGTCGGCCCAGTCGTTGGCGAAGGTCGCTTCGACGGCCGCCACGTCGGCCGGGTTGCGGTCGAGCGCGATGAACTCGCGCGAGGACGCGTAGTAGCGCGCGGTCAGGTTCATGGTCATGATGGCCGCAAGTCTGTCGTCGGCGACGATCGCCTTTTCGTGGGTGACGTCGAACTGCGACGGCGCCCAACGCACGGCCACACCGTGGGCGCGCAGGTACGAGCATGCCGGCTCGTTGTAGCGGCCCACGAAGTTGGCGTCGAGAAGGACGCGCACGCGCACGCCGCGGCGGGCGTCGGCGGCGAGGATGGCCGCGGCCTGGTCGTCTTCGAGCTCGTAGATCTCGACGTCGAGGCTGTGGCGGGCGGCGCGCAGCAGCGCGTAGACCGGCCCGGGCCCGGCGTCGGGCTCGACCACCAGCGACAGCTGGCTCGCCGAAGCGGCCGACCGCGACCTGGCCGGCGCGGCTTTGGCGGTTCGGCTCTTGGCCGGCCGGGCGTGCTTTGCGGTCTTCTTGGGCCGCGCCGCCGGTGAGCGCGACGCCGGCGAGTGCGACGCCGGCGAGTGCGACGCCGGCGGCGCGGCGGGCGCGCCGCCCGTCCGGTGAGAGGTGGCGACGAGCGCGGCGGCCACAGCGATAACGAGCACGAGCAGGACGCCGGCCCTCTGCCGCCCGCGATGCGAGCGGCGGAGGCTAGCCACTGCCTTGGGTGGTAAAGCCGCGCCGCCGTTGCCGGGTCATCTCGCCTCCGTCTGCCGCTGAGCGTACGCCGCGCTTCGTGTCGACGATCGTGTCGCGGCCAGCCTACCGGCTCGCGGGGACGGAGGTGAAGCGGGTGACCGCTGGTCGGTGGTTGCCGATGGTGCGCCGCCGCGGGTCGCGATCGACGCGCCGCCGCCGCGGGTCGCGATCGTTGCCCGCGCCCGGCGCTACTCGGCTTGGGCCAGGAGCGGCCTCACGAGCTTCTCCCAGAGCTCGATCGCGGCCTCTACGTCGCCCCCTCTGGGGTCGAGGCCGTGCTGGATTGCCAGTCCGTCGACGATGGCGATCATGAGGACGGCGAACGGCCGCAGCTCGGCCGCGGCGGCCGCGTCGGCGCTATCGAAGCAGCACAGCACCGTCTCGCGGTAGCCGGAGTAGAGGGCGGCGACGCGATCGCGCAGGGCGGGGGCGCGCAGGGCGTGCGGGAGGATCTCAAAGAACGCCTGAAAGGACTGGGCGTCGGCGACGATGCGCGCCTCACCCGCCATGAGGGCGTGCACGCGGGCCGCGCCGGGCGGGAAGGCGCTCGTCTCCTTGATGAGCGCCCGATTGGCGTCGTGGGCCAGCGAATCGACAAGGGCCGTCACCAGTCCGTCCTTGTTGCCGAAGTGGTAACCGATGCTGGCCTTGGCCTCGCCGGCTTCTTCGGCGATGGCCGACAGCGTAAGCGCTTCGAAGCCGCCGCCGGCGAGCAGGCGGCGGGCGGCGGCGAGCAGCCGCTGCGCCGTGGGCGGCAGCGCCTCCATCGGGTCTTCGAGCAGGAGGGGCTCGGGGAGGCCCTGGCCGTGAGCGAGACTGGTGCGCCTGCTGTCTTTTGTCGCCACGCGCCTCCCGTCGGTGGGTTGTCGGTGAATCGCGCCGATGTTATCATGGATTTGTCCGTCCGGACGGACAACAACAGTTTCTCCGGACGTGACCAGAGGGAGTGTTGCAGGTATCTCCGCGACTCAACGATCGAGAACCGTTCTTACGACGAGGAGGAACACGCCATGGAGACCATTCTGCCGGCATTGCGCAGGCTCCGCGGTCGTCACTTTCTGACCGACCTCGACTACTCCCGTGAGGAGCTCGAGGACTTGCTTACGCTGGCCGTCAACCTCAAGACGC
Organism: Actinomycetota bacterium; assembly: GCA_003164655.1. Taxonomy (GTDB): domain Bacteria; phylum Actinomycetota; class Thermoleophilia; order UBA2241; family UBA2241; genus Bog-752. Next base: position 12,282 of record PLTW01000253.1, on the reverse strand, counting down.
TCTGGAAGAAGCGGCCGCTCACGCCGTTTCTGCCGGGGCATCACCTGGCGATGATCTTCGAAGCGGCTTCCACGCGGACGCGTGTGAGCTTTGAGAACGGCTTCGCCGAGCTCGGCGGCAACGCACTCTACCTGCGCCCCGGCGAGATCCACCTGCCGGGCCGCGAGAGCATCGCCGACACGGCCCGCACGCTGTCGCAGTACAACGCCGCGATCGAGATCCGCTCCAAGAGCAACGAGACGGTGAACGAGCTGGCCGCCAACTCGTCGGTGCCGGTCATCAACGGCATGGATCACGATCGCCACCCATGCCAGAGCATGAGCGACGCGTTCACCATCCTCGAGTACGCGGGGTCGCTGCCCGGCGTGACCTTCGCCTACGTCGGCGACGCCGCTCACCCCTGCAACTCGCTGTCCACGACGCTCGCCAAGCTGGGCCTGAACGTGCGCATCGGCAACGCCGCCGGCTATGAGATCGCCCCCGAGCTGGCCAAGAAGGCCGCGGCGCTTGCCGACGAGAACGGCGGCAGCTTTCTGCTCACCAACGACCCGCTCGAGGCCATTGCCGGCGCCGACTTCATTTACACCGACTGCTGGTGGTGGACCGGCCAGGAAGACGAGTACTCCGACCGCGTCGCGGCCTTCAAGGCCTTCCAGGTCAACGCCGAGCTGTGGAGTCACACCAAGCCGGGGGCGAAGTTCATGCACTGCCTGCCGGCCATGCGCGGCGAAGAAGTGACCGACGAGATCGCCGACAGCGCCGCCTCGATCATCTTCACGCAGGCGCAGAACCGCATGCATTTCCAGAAGGCTCTGATGCTGGCCCTGATCGGCATCGACGCGCTGCCCGCCGACCCCGACCTGCAGGCCATCGGCAAGGCGTTGCTGGCTTAGGCGCCGACGCGCGAAAGGTAGTGGCGCATGTCGACTGAAGTAGCACCCGCGACCCAGGGTCACTCGCTGGCAGACCAGCCCAAGGTATTCGGCCTGTTCAGCATGGTCCTGTTCTCGGTGTCGGCGGTGCTCGTCGCCGACACCGTGGCGACCTCTGCCGCCATCGGCGTGCAGGGCATCACGTTCTGGATCGCGCTGGCGGTCCTGTTCTTTCTTCCCTACGGGTTCGTCACCGCCGAGCTGGGCAGCGCCTGGCCGGACGAAGGCGGTATCTATGTCTGGGTCCGAGAGGCGTTCGGGCCCTTCTGGGGCACCATGACCGCCTGGTTTTACTGGGTCAATGTGGCCTACTGGGCCCCCAGCGTCTTCGTGCTGTTCGCCGGCACCCTGGCGACGGTCTTCTGGGGCAGCATGAGCCGCTTCAGCGCGGCCATCGTCGTCCTCGTCCTTATCTGGGTCATGGTCGGCATCGGTGTGCTACCGCTGTGGCTGGGCAAGTGGATCCCGAACCTGAGCGCCGCCCTCAAACTGATCGTGCTCGTCGGCCTGGGCGCCATCGGCGTGGCCTTCGCCTTCAAGCACGGCCTGGCCAACTCGTTCGCGCTCTCGCAATGGAAGCCCACGTGGGGCGCCAACTACTCGTTTCTGCCGATCATCATCTATTCGTTCATGGGGTTCGAGCTCATGAGCTCGGCGGGCGGCGCCATCAAGAATCCCAAGCGCGACATTCCCAAGATGGTCATCTTTGCCGGCGGCGTCATTCTTTTCGTCTACGTCTTTGCCACCTTCGGCATTCTGTCGAGCGTCAAGGTCGCCAACATCAACATCGTCACGGGCATCGCCGACGCCCTCAAGATCAGCTTCGACAAGGTCCTGGGCACCAGCGGAACGGTGAAGGTGTTCTACGACGTGGTCATCGTCGGCCTGCTCTTCACGTTCATCGGCAACATGGTGACCTGGTCGATCGGCTCCAACCAGAGCATGGCCGCCACCGGGCTCGACAAGACGGCGCCGGGTGTGTTCGGCCACGTCAACGCCCGCTTCCACACCCCCGACTACGCGTTCCTGCTCATGGGCGTCATCGCCAGCGTCCTGACGATCGTCAACTACGCTCTCTTTTCCAGCAATCAGAGCGTCTTCTGGACCATCTTCGCCCTGAGCTCGATCGTCCTTCTGTTCCCCTACCTGCTGATGTTCCCGGCGCTGCTCGTGCTGCGCCGCAAAGAACCCGACAAGCCGCGGCCTTACCGCGTGCCGTGGGGCACGTTCGGCGCCTGGCTGTGGACGATCCTCTGCGAGACGGGCATCGTCTTCACCATCGTGCTGTTCTTCTACGCCGTTCCCGAAGGCACGCCGAAGGTCACCTACTGGGCCATCACGGGCGGCGGCACGATCGTCTCGTTCATCGTCGGCTGGTGGCTCTACCGGCACGCCCGGCGCACGTCGTCGGGCGCAGGCGCCGACGCGCACGTGATCGACAGCGAGACGGCCCGGTGACGGACCGCAGGAGGTGGCACATGAGCAAGACCATCGACAGCACGCCGCGCGCCGACGGCTTTCGCATGCCCGGCGAGTTCGAGCCGCACGCCCAGATCTGGATGCTCTGGCCGCAGCGTCCCGACAACTGGCGCTTCGGCGGCAAGCCCGCGCAGCGCGCCTGGGTCCAGGTGGCCGCGGCCATCTCTGAGTTCGAGCCCGTCAGCGTGGGGGTCAACCACGACCAGTACGAGAACGCCCGCAACCTGCTGCCCGCCGCCGTGCGCGTCGTGGAGCTGTCGAGCAACGATGCCTGGATGCGCGACTGCGGACCCACCTTCGTCGTCGACGACAAGGGCGACGTGCGCCTCGTCGACTGGGACTTCAACGCCTGGGGCGGGCTCTACGACGGCCTCTACTTTCCCTGGGACTTAGACCAGATGATCCCGCGCAAGATCGCCGAGCTGGAGCGCGTCGACCGCTACAAGGCGCCGCTGGTGCTCGAGGGCGGCTCGATCCACGTCGACGGGCAGGGCACGGTGATCACCACCGAGGAATGCCTGCTCAGCCCGGGCCGCAACCCGCAGCTCAGCCGCGACGAGATCGAGGGCTACCTGCGCGACTACCTGAACGTCGACAAGGTGATCTGGCTGGGTCGCGGCATCGACCCCGACGAGACCAACGGCCACGTCGACGACGTCGCCTGCTTTATCAGGCCGGGTGTGGTCCTGGCCGCCGTGACCGACGACAAGCAGGATTGGCGCTACGAGCTCCTGCAGGACAACCTGCTGCGCCTGCAGAAGGCGACCGACGCCAGGGGCCGCACGCTGGAGGTCCACACGGTGCCCATGCCGGCCATCCTGGAGATCACCGCCGACGAGGCCTGGGGCGTGGACAGCGCCGAGGGCAGCCTGCCGCGGCAGCCGGGCGACAAGACGGCCGCCTCGTACCTCAACTTTCTGATCGTCAACGGCGGCGTGGTCATGCCGGTGTTCGACGATCCCAACGACCTGGTCGTCAAGGCGAAGCTCGAGGCGGTGTTTCCCGATCGCCGGGTCGTNNCCCCGGGCTACCCTCGCGGGGGAGCTCCATGGGCTCTTGTCACCGGGGTGGTCCCTTTGCGGCTACGTGAACCCGCATGATGGGGCCCGTGCAAGGCAGGCGGTTCGACGGCGGCTCAATGCCCCTTTGGCCGCCACGGTCTGTGCCCGCGCGCCGAGTACCGGTGCGCGCTCCCCTGGGGCTGGGCGCGCATCACGTGCGCCCATCTATGCACGACGTCGCGATACCACTGCGACTCCAGGAACTCGTCTGACCGGCGAGAGTCGATGACCGCCACGGTCGTTCCGGCTGCCTCGATCTCGGAGGGCCAGTCGCGCGGCATTGCCGTGTCGGCCGTCACGATCACGTAGGGATGGCCGAGCTTGGGAAGTTCCTGGAACAGGGCCGGATCGTCGAGGCCGCGGAGGCCGAGGGCAGACACCGACTGCGCCAACCTCCCGCGCAGCCGTAGCTCGTGCGCCAACCGCTTGTCGAGGCACTCGTCGATGACGAGCTCGGGGGGCGGCAGCACTTACGCGGCCTCGGCGTACTCCCGCACCGCGTGCCACCACTGGCGGGCGTCGCTGATCTCGGCGTCGCTCAGGTCGAAGCCCTCATGCAGCTCGTCGATGCCGCCGGGCTCTTCGGCGATCTGAGCGACCACCTCGACCGGCACACGACGGCCGAGGATGGTCGGCCGCCCGCTCAGCCGGTCGGGGTTGACCTCGATGTGGGACAACTCCGGCAGCGCCCGAGCCGCCCAGCCGCCACGTTGCAAGAACCCGGCGATCTGCCGGAGGTTCTCGGGTCCGATCTTCTGTTGCCATACTCGGTCACCAACGTCCCAGGCCGCTTCGCCCTCGAGCGCCAGGACGTCGCGACCGTCGGTCGCCAAGTCGGCTGCTTGTAGTGGCCAGCCATTGCCGTGGCGCTCGCGCAGTGTGTCGATGGCGCGCCGGACGCGACGGTGGGTGACGCCTTCATCGAGCAGCTCGTGCACGAGGATGGCCTCGCCGACGTCCTGGTAGCTGTACACGTACGGCGGACAGTCGGACTGCGACGCGCGGATGTAGCCGCGCCGCGCCCACTGACCGATCCTGTTGCCCGAGACGCCCGCCAGGAGGCCGACGTCGCGAGCCGAGTAGTGGCCGCGCGGCCGCATGGTGGTGATTTCGGTGTCGGTCGTGGTCGCCACGATTCCAGTCTGCCCTCCTACGCCGCATCGTACGTTATTCGGCGGCGGTCTGCATGGGCGGCGTGGTTGACATTATTCGCGGCCGGGCCGCGACGCCCTGGCGCAGATGGTCCGCGGCGCCGGCGAGTGCCGGCCGGCCCGGTCAGCCGCAGGCGCAGCTCGGGCCGGCATCGCGCTCGCGCAGCTCCGCGGCCGCCCGCACGAAGCCCTGCAGGCGCTCGTCGAAGCGCTCCCAGTCGACCGCGTAGTACGTGCGTGCGCCCTGACCGCGCAGGCACACGAACCCCGCCTCGCGCAGAATCGCCAAGTGGTGGCTGATGAGCGGCTGGCTGATCGCCAGATGGGCCGTGATCTCGCAGACGCACTTCTCGCCGGTCATGAGGTACTCGATGATGGCGACTCTTGTGTCGCTGCAAAACGCCTTGAAGAAGGGCGTGAAGTCGGAAAGGCCGCCGGCCTCGCTCGGCGCCGCGACGGCCGCGGGGGCGCCGCCGCCCACTCGCTCGCGGCTGTGCGCCTGCTGACTCGCGGGACCGATCGTCATCTCAGACCTCCTCGGGCGTCAGCAGGTCGTCGCCCGCTGGGGCGAAGTAGCGCCGCCGAAAGAACAGCGCGACGTTGACCAGGCCGATCATCACCGGCACCTCGACCAGCGGCCCGATCACTGCCGCAAAGGCGACGCCCGAGCCGATACCGAACACCGCGACCGACACGGCGATGGCCAGCTCGAAGTTGTTGCTGGCCGCGGTGAACGACAGCGTCGTCGTCTTGGCGTAGCCGGCGCCGATCTTGCGGCCCAGGTAAAAGCTCACCAGGAACATGACGACGAAGTAGATGAGCAGGGGGATGGCGATGCGCACCACGTCGAGCGGCAGGCGCACGATCACGTCGCCCTTGTAGCTGAACATCACGAAGATCGTGAACAGCAGCGCGACGAGCGTGAGCGGGCTGATGCGCGGAATGAACCTGTGCTCGTACCACTCGCGGCCCTTGGTCTTGAGGCAGATGTAGCGCGTGGCCATGCCGGCGATGAAGGGAATGCCGAGGTAGATGAACACGCTGCGCGCGATCTGGCCGATCGAGATGTTCACGGCAGCGCCGTGCAGGCCGAACAACGGCGGCAGCTTGGTCACGAACACCCAGGCAAACAGGCTGTAGAACAGCACCTGAAAGACGCTGTTGAAGGCCACCAGGCCGGCGGCGTACTCGGTGTCGCCGGCGGCGAGCTGGTTCCAGACGATCACCATGGCGATGCAGCGCGCCAGACCGATGAGAATGAGTCCGACCATGTACTCGGGGTAGTTGTGCAAGAAGATGATCGCCAGAAAGAACATGAGCACCGGCCCGATCACCCAGTTCTGCACCAGCGAGAGACCGAGGATCCTGTAGTCGCGAAAGACGTCGCCGAGCTCTTCGTACTTCACCTTCGCCAGCGGCGGATACATCATGAGGATGAGCCCGATGGCGATGGGCAGGTTGGTCGTGCCGACCTGAAAGTGCCCCCAGAACTGCTTGATCTGGGGCGCCGCCCAGCCCACGCCGACCCCAATGGCCATGGCCAAAAAGATCCAGGCCGTCAGGTAGCGGTCGAGAAACGAAAGGCGCTTCTTGGCCGTCGTTTCCATGCCGTGTCTTCTCCTTGGTCTGGCCGCGTGTGTTCCGCGCGGTGTGTCGCTGGACTTGATTGTCGCATACACTTCCATTTATGGTCAACGAGCGTTTATGATTGCTTGGGCCGGTCGCTCGTCTCGATACGAGCGCCGCTCGAGGGACATCTGCGGGAAAGGAGCCGGGGAATGTCGGAAACGCTGTTGTACACCGATGCCGTCGACGAGTTGGTGGCCGTCGCCGCCGCAGTAGCTTCGAACTGCGAGCCTTGTCTCAGGCATCACGTCGGTCGCGCCCGCGAACTGGGGGTCGCCGACGCCGATATCGTGCGCGCCGTGCAGACCGCACGTGCCGTCAAGGCGGCTCCAGCGCGCAACGTCGCCAGGCTGGCTGCCGACCTGCTCCACGAGGGCGCCCCGCTGAGCGAGCCAGCGCCACCCACCGACGCGTCACCGTGCTGCGGCGCGGCCGCGGCCTGCGACGAGACCGCCGCACCTGCTGACGACCGGCGCTGAGCCGCACGTCGCGTGAGGACTCGACAGGTGACCGTGCCATGAAGCGACTGACGATGAGCGGACCGATCGCCGTGTTCTCCGACGTGCACGGCAACCTCCCCGGCCTCGAGGCGATCCTCGCCGATATCGAGCGCCGCGGCGTGACCGACGTGGTCTGCCTGGGCGACCTCGTCGGCTACGGTCCCTTTCCCAACGAGGTCGCCGAGCTCGTGCGCGACGGGGCGATCCCCACGGTCATGGGCAACTACGACCAGGGCATCGGCTTCGAGACCGGCGACTGCGGCTGCGTGTACAAGACCGACGAGCAGCGCGCCGAGGGCGCTGCGTCGCTTGCCTGGAGCGAGCGCGCGACGCGGCCGGAGACCCGCGCCTACCTGCGCACCCTCGAGGACCGTCTGGTCCTGACCACGCCCGCCGGCGACCTGCTGGCCGTGCACGGCAGCCCGCGGCGCATAAACGAGTACCTGTTCGAGGATCGCCCCGAGACGGCCATGGCACGAATGGCCGCGGCCAACCCCTACCGGGCCATCGTCTTTGGCCACACCCACATTCCCTACGTGCGCGAGATCGCCGGCACTGCTTTTGTGAACGTCGGCAGCGCCGGGCGGCCCAAAGACGGCGACTGGCGGGTCTGCTACGCGCTGATCGACCCGCGGGCGCCGGGCGACGGACCGCTCGCAGCTTTCGCGGTCGAGTTCGTGCGCCTGGAGTTCGACTACGAGCGACTGAGCGCGGCGCTCGCCGAGACGACGCTGATCACTACCTTCGACGGACCGGGCGACCCCGCCGGCCGGGAGACGACGCCGGTCTCGGGCTGACCGCGGGGCTTGCTACTGCTGGTCGTCTAATTCGATCCGCCGCACCCGCAGCCCGGTTCGCTGCCGGTCAGCCAGCCGCGAATGATCGCCTGGGCGCAGCCCACACCGGGCTCGACACCGATNNCGGCGATGCCAAAGACGGCGCGCGGGCAGACGGCCACACACAGTCCGCAGCCGGTGCATCGTTCGACATCGAGCCGCAGAGTCACGGCCTGGTCGAGGTAGCGCAGTGTCGGCATCGCACTCACCTTCCCATTCTGCTGGTCAGCCAGGCGGCGATGGCCACGGCGGCTGCGGCGACCTGAAAAGGCAGGGCGCGGCGCATCTCGAGCTCGACACCGGAGGGCGAGGTGATCGGTGAGGAGCCGGTGAAGTTCATGGCGGCATACGAGGAGACGGCCGGGATGCCCGCCAACAGGGCGAGCCCGGCGGCGGGCGAGAGCCGGCGGCGGAACGCCGCCGTGGCGCCCGCCGCCGCCACGCCGCCGACCACGGCGCCCTTCAGCGAGAAGGCGCGGCCGGGCAGCCACGGCAGCGCCAGCGGCGTCACGACCCCGCCCGCCAGCAGGGCCAGCCAGGCGGCCCCCACGACAGGCGCGCCGTGCCGCGCGGCCCGGCTCAGCGAGACGCCGTCGCGACCGATCGCCGCGGCCGCCAGGACGCCCGCATAGGCCAGCAACATGCGGCGATCCCAGGCAACGGCCAGCTCGACGGGCGTGAGCACGGCNNCGCTGCCGCGTAGCGAAGGTGACCGCGCGCATCCGCGGGTCGGCTCGCAGGTCGGCGGCCAGGAACGCGGGCAGGTCGGCGGCCCGCACCGGCCCGAAGATCGCCCGAAAGCCGCAGGCCTGCTTGACTCGGTGGGCGGCGACTCCCGGGGCAGACAGCTGCGGCAGAACCAGCCGCCGGTGATCGACGATCTCGGCGAGCCGCGTCGCGAGCACCACGCGCGCGATCTCGTCGGCGCAGAAGGTGCCCTTGCCGGCGGCGCACCAGACGTTGATCCCGCGCGTGTCTACGACCAGCAGCCAGGCGTCGAGATCGTCGAGCGACGATCGCAGCTGGTCGAAGGTGAGCTTGTAATTGGCGGTGACCAGTACGGGCGCGGTGGCGTCGGGCGTTCCGAGGGCGTACAAGCCGGGCTTTACGCGGTAGTCGTCGCGGCCCAAGCCCCAGCGCACGCGCCAGGCGCCGACGCGATCGCCGCGAGCGATGTCGCGAGATACCCGGGGCACGGCGCCGGCGGGGGTCTCGACCGTGCCGGTGACGTAGGCGGCGGGGCCGTAAGGATAGTCGGCGGGGGGCGCCGCTTTGGCGCCGCAACAGGAACCTTGCCGGCGCTCCTGATCTGCCTGCGGTGCCGGTGTGGCACAGCAGGCCGTGTCGTCTGCCATGGGCCGTCCTTCCACCAAATCAACCATCAATGATATGATACTCGCATCGCGGCCTGTCGCTGTCAATGTCAAATCAATATTCATTCCTGTGAAGGAGCGCCTACGACGATGACGATGCTCGACGAAGTCGATACCGGGCGGCTCACGCGCATAGCCCGGGCGCTCTCCGACCCCATTCGCCTCAGAATGCTCGGCATGCTCGCCGAGGGGCGGAGTTGCTGTGAGCTTCCCGACCCCGCCACCCGCAACGTGCCCGGCTCGGGCACGCCCGCGGGCATCTGCGTGTGCGAGTTCCAGGAGCAGTTCGAGCTGGGCCAGTCGAAGACCTCGTACCACCTGAGGGTGTTAAAAGAAGCGGGCCTGGTCACCGAGGAAACGCGCGGCAAGTGGACCTTCTACCAGCTCGATCGCCAGGCGGCGCAAGGCGCGCTTACCCGGTTCGAAGAACTGCTTCGCGGCGGCGCCGGTCGGCGCTGAGGCGCCCCTTTTGCGCGCGCCGCCCGGCCCGGAACGGCCGCGCAGCGTGCCCTCGTGCCGAAAGCCGCCGGCCGCAGGCCGCCTACGCGAGACGCGTCTCGCCGAACTCGACGCGGTTCTTGCCGAGCTGCTTGGCCCGATAGAGCGCCCGATCGGCAGCCTCGATGAGGGCCTCGACCGAACCGACGTGCTCTCCCAGGCCGGCCACGCCGATGCTGACCGTAATGACCGGCGGCAGCAGGTCGGTGCCAAAGCTGTCGGTCTCGACACTGGTGCGGATGCGCTCCGCGACCGTCCCCGCACTCACTTCTTCGACTCTGTTGGCGGTCGGAGCGCCCGCCGTGTCCTTGGCGGTGAGTCTCATATCGAAGAAGCGTCCCCGCGTGATCGCGCCTCGCAGACGCTCCCGGGCCGTGCTTGCTACGCCGGCCGTGGTATTGGGCAGCGCTATGGCGAACTCATCGCCGCCATAGCGGCCGACGACGTCGATGTGAGCGCGCGTATGGCCGAGCAGCAGCCCGCCAAAACTGCGTAACAGGGTGTCGCCGGCCGGGTGGCCGCGGCGGTCGTTGTAGCTCTTGAAGCCGTCGATGTCGATCATCAGGACCGCGAGGTTCAGGCCGTAGCGATCCGCGCGCACCACCTCGGCCGCGAGGCGCTCGCAGAAGTTCCGGTGGTTGTGGAGCCCGGTGACGCCGTCGGTGGTGGCCAGCAGCTCGACCTCTGCACAAAGACGGGCGGAATGCATGGCGAGCGCCGCCAGGGAGGCCAGGGTGGTGGCCATCTTGCGGTCGCGAGCCGAAAAGATGCGCGTGTGGCGCTTCTCGACAAGCTGCAGGCAGCCCATCACCTTGTCCTGAAAGATCATCGGCACGAGCAGCGAGCTGTGCTGCCCCCAGGCCTCCATGCGCAGCTTGTCGGCGTGCGACACGTTGTGATCGCCGACGTGTGCGGCCACGGTGCGGCCTTCGGTCACGACGCGCCGAAAGCTCGGCTGCTCGTCCAACGAAAGCTTGGCGCCGACCCAGCCGGCATCGCCGGGGTCGGCCTCGCGCGCCCAGAGCGCCAGACAGGTGACCTGTGCTTCGGGGGCGACCCAGCCGTACAGGTCGCACTCCCAGACCTTGAGAACCTCGCAGGCATGCTGGGCGATGTTGTCGAGCGCCTCGTCGCGCACGATGGCCGCGGTGACGGCGGCGATGCTGCCGGTGGCGGCAGTGACGTGAGAAGATCTGGGCATCTCATCCCTTAGGCGGGGCGATGAGGTCCCGGCAGCCCGCAGAGCAAGGCCCACGATCACGGATGCAGTGGCGCGGTCCGCAGGCCCAGCCGCCACCCGGCAACCATCTCCCCCTCACGATGCTGTAGAGAAGACGGAAGTTATATGAATAATAGCATAATCATACGGTCATTGTCGACCTTGTCGGTCTGCACCGTCGGCGCGGGGCACCGCGGCTCTCACCCGTCGCGCGTCTTCGGGGTGTGGGCGCGGGCCGGTCGCCCGGCCGTGGCTGTAGTATCCTCACCGTCATGACCGATGGCGTGCTCATCACCGGCGGAGCCGGCTTCATCGGCTCGCACGCCGTCGAGGCGCTGCTGGCNNGAGCCCGCGACCGTGGCCGCGGCCATGCGCGGCTGCGACCGCGTGCTGCACCTGGCGGCGATCGCCTCGGTGGCCCGTTCGTTCGACGACCCCGCCACGACCGCCGCCGTCAACCTGGGCGGTACCGCCAACGTGCTCCAAGCCGCCCGTCAGGGTGGTGCGCGCCGTGTCGTGCTGGCCTCGTCGTGTGCGGTCTACGGCGCCACCGGCGAGCTGCCCGTCGCTGAGTCGGCGACACCGCGCCCCGGGTCGCCCTATGCGCAGTCCAAGCTCGACGCCGAGGATCTGTGCCGGGCCGCCTGCGCGCCCGGCGGTCTCGACGCCGGCGTGCTGCGCTTCTTCAATGTCTACGGCCCCCGCCAAGACCCGTCGTCAGACTATTCGGGCGTGATCGCGATCTTCATGGAGCGGCTCTCTCAGCGACGCACCTGCACGGTGTACGGCGACGGCCGTCAGACCCGCGACTTCGTCTTTGTCGCAGACGTGGTCGCCGCCTGCCGCGCGGCGCTCGGCGGCGGCGCGCTCGGCGGTGTGCCGATCAACGTGGGCACCGGCGTCGAGACGAGCCTGCGCGACGTGCTGGCGGCGCTCGCGGCGGCCAGCGGCCGGGAGCCTGCCGTTGAGTTCGGGGCCGCCCGCGAGGGCGACATTCGGCGCTCGTGCGCCGTCTGCGCGCGGGCCGCCGAGCTGCTCGGCTTTCGGGCTACCGTGAGCTTCGCCGAGGGCCTCGCCGCGACCTGGCGGTGGTATGTGGCGCAAGTCTCGGGTGGCTAGGCCACCCAGGCAAAGATGACAAATCTGGCCGTCAGCCACGCCAGCCCCACCAGGCACACCCCCACGAGCAGCGCCCGCACCATAGGCCGCCGCTCGGTGCAGGCAGCCAGCGCCATGAACAGCGGAAAGACGACCAGCACCAGGCGCGGCAGCGACAGCAGCGGCTCACCAGTGGCGGGGTTGCAGAGCGCAAAGGTCAAAGCCAGGACCGCGTAGGTGTTGTAGGGGGCGCCCAGACGGCGCCAGCCCAGGGCGATCAGCGCTACGACCACGATCAGGGCGATCAGGTTGAGAAGATTGATGTCGGTCTGACTGCTCTGCCACAGCAATCGGGAGAGGTGCGGCAGACCGTCGTGGGCGACAACGTGGACCGCCCCCAGGTAGCCGTACCTGACGCCCTGCCAGACCGTGACGGGCGGCCAGGCGAAGTAGCGGTGCCAGCGGCGCTCGGCTGTGGCAAAGACCAGGGGATCGCCGTGGGCGCTCCA